>DASRTO010000365.1:0-1879 GCA_035655915.1 Anaeromyxobacteraceae bacterium | reverse complement strand
CCTCATCCCTGTTGGGGATTTTGTCGGTAAAGACTACTGCCATGGCGGCGTCCACATGGGGCAGAGCCCCATGTGAGGGATTACAGGTACTTGCGGTGACGGCCGAGCCATCGGATCCTGGCGAGGTGGAGCGAGAAGAGGGCGAGGGCCTTCAGGGGTCGGAGGAAGGCGTCGATCGACGCACGGCCGAGGGAGCGGGCGCCGATCGGGAGCGCCGGGCCAGCTACCTCGGCTTCGTGGCCCATGAGGCGCGCAACCCGCTGGCCACGGCGCTGTGGAGCGCCGAGCTGCTCGGGCGGATGGGCTCCGAGGAGCGGGCCGGGGCGCGGGGCGAGAAGCTGGCGCAGAGCTGTCGCCGGGCGCTGGAGCGGCTGCGGCACCTGATCGAGGACCACCTGCTCTCGGAGCGGCTCGACGCCGGAGGCCTCTCCATGCGCGCCGAAGTCGTCCTCCTGGAGGAGCTGGTCTCGGAGGCGGCCAGCCGTTCAGGGGTCGAGGCCCGGACGGGGGCCCTGGGACCCGACCTCCACGTGCTGGCGGACCGGACCGCGGCCGGGCGCGCCGTCGAGGGCGTCCTGGCCGCGGCGGGGCGGGGAGGGGTCGCCGTCGGGGTCGAGGCGCGCTTGGCGCAGGGGCGGGTGGTGCTGAGGTTCCGCGGGGCCGAGCCTCCGCCAGAGGCCCTGGAGGACCCGCGGCGCGGCACGACCCCCCTCGACCGGGCGCGCCCGCTGGCGCTCTCCATGGCCCGGCGGGCGGCGCTGGCGGCCGGCGGCCGGCTCTCCGTGGAGGGTGGGGCGTATCGGCTCGAGCTTCCGGCTGCTTGACAGCCTCCCCGGGGCTCCGTTACACACTCGCCCCTTCCCTTGAGGCACGTCCTCCCCGGCCTGTCGCGACGCGGGGCGGACCAATGCGAGGTGGCACATGGCGACGGGTCTGTTGGCGCGCAAGGTGGGGATGACCCAGATCTTCGACGCCGAGGGCGACTGCATCCCGGTGACGGTCCTTTCCTGTGGCCCGTGCACGGTGGTGCGGCGCAAGACGGCGGAGAAGGACGGCTACGACGCCCTGGTGCTGGGCTTCGAGGAGGTCCCGGAGAAGCACGCCTACCGCCTCTCCAAGGCCGAGGTGGGCGTCTTCAAGAAGGCCGGGACCGCGTCGTTCCGGCACCTGCGCGAGGTGCGGGTGAAGGACGCGAAGCTCCTCGGCGAGCTCAAGGCCGGGGACGTCCTGACCGTGGACCAGGTCTTCAAGCCGGCGCAGCGCATCGACGTGACCGGCCTCACCAAGGGTCGCGGCTTCAGCGGCGTGGTGAAGCGCTGGAGCATGAAGGGAGCGGCGCGCGACAGCGCCTCCTCCCACGAGCACCACCGGCACATCGGCGCCGTGGGCCAGCGCAAGACGCCGGGCAAGGTGTGGAAGGGGAAGCACCTCCCCGGCCAGTACGGCCACGAGACGGTGACGGTGCAGAACCTGACCGTGGCCGGCGTCGAGGCCGCCGAGAACCTGCTGCTGGTGAAGGGGGCCGTCCCCGGCCACCCCGACTCGCTGCTGTTCGTGAACACCGCCGCCAAGGGACAACCGCGGGCCAGGCAGAAGCTGGAAGTCCGCGATCGGGCCAAGCCGAAGGTGTAGGGTCGCGCCCGGGCCTCCCCGCCGGCACGGTCCTCGCGCCGGGCCGCGGCTTCCGCGGCCGCGACGCGCCACCTCGATCCTCTCGGCGCGACGGCGAAAGGCGTGCCTCGTCCCGTGCTTCCTGGCGAAGGTTTCGGCGCGTGTTCGCCGTCGCGCACCGCGGGGTGCGCGGCGCGCCGCGGCAGTGTGATGCCCGGGTGCGGCGCTGCGGATTGTGCCGTCGGGGAGGCCCGGGCGCTCGTGGACA
>DASRTO010000364.1:0-4026 GCA_035655915.1 Anaeromyxobacteraceae bacterium | reverse complement strand
CCACTTTCCCCGCAAGGTGAGCTGTGATCCGTCGGCGGCCCCGGAGATCGTCCGCTCCCTGCGCGCCTTCTGGACCTTCGCCCGGGACGTGCTCGGCCACCGCCATGCCGAGGAATGCCTGGAAGAGCTCGGCGACGATGTGATTCCAGTGCTGAGGGACAAGCTCGACGATCCCTCCAACTTCGGCATGGCGAAGTCGATCGTCATGGAGGGCCGCAGGCGCGGCTTCCGCGTCGAGACGGAGGAGGGCATGCGCCGGTGGACGGCGGTCTACAACGCCGAGCTGGGCGCGGCGAGCGCAACGCGTCTGTCCGCGCACGGCGGCAGGAGCGAGCGCGAGCGGAAGAAGAGGCTCCGCAAGCTCAGGAAGCGGGCGCAGCGGCGGAACCGCCGGTGAGCCTGGCCAGGACCCGGGGCCCTGGCGGGCGGCCCGCCCGGTGCCGCCCCGGGGCGCCGGCCCGGCGGGCCCTGGCGGCCGCGCAGCCTCGCCTGGCCGCACCGCCGCCGGGCCGCCGAGCCTACTGGAGGACGTCGCTCGCCTCGGCCTGCGAGACGTACCAGTCCACGTCCTCCTGCAGCATGAGCCGTTGCGCCTTCAGCATCTCGGCGGCGGCCGTCACCTTGGCGACGTAGCCGGCGTGGTCGCCGTAGAGCTGCGTGAGCGTCGGGCGCGGGTCGCCGGGCAGGCGCGAGGCCTCGTCGCGCGGCAAGGGGATGGTCATGCCGTTCAGGTCGCACAGGTCGCCGTCGGTGAACTCGGGGGTGCGGGTGTTCCAGCCGGTGAGCGTCGCCACCGGGGTCGCTACCTCGGGCTGGCGGATGCCGGCGAGGTCGCCGCCGACGGCGTCCACCTTGGGCACGAGCACCCGGTGCTCGGAGAGCACGCGTGGGATGAGGTTGTCGATGACGCCGGAGTTGCCGCTGACGCGCGGGCCGAAGTCGCGCTCGCCCGAGCCGTTGTAGCGCCCGGTGTAGGTGACGCCGGGGATGGCCGGGAAGCCGGTGCTGGCCTGGTCGGGCGGGACCAGCGTGCCCTCGTCGATGCGCGGGACGCGGCTCTCGGGCGGCAGGCGGCCGTGGCGGACCCAGTCGAGCATGGCGACGAGCAGGGCGCGGGCGCTAGGGCCGGGGTTGGTGCCGTTGTTGAGCTGCTGGCACTGGCGGTTGGCGGTGCCCTTGGTGAGGGTGGCGCCGCGGGCCACGTAGTGCTGCATCCCCGCGAAGAGGAAGCGGCGCACGTTCGGCGGCTGGCTCGGCTCGGGCCCGATGCCGCGTCCGTGGCGGCCGGAACCGTGCTCGTAACGGTCGTCGTCGTCGCCGTGGCGGCGGTCGAGGTCGTAGGTGCCCTCGTCGTCGGTGTCGACGAGGCTCGAGCGGAACTGCCACCACTCGGTGGAGGTGTCGGTGTGGATGACCTTGGGGTCGGTGGCGGGGCGCTTCAGGATGCCGTCCACCTTCCCGGTGAGCGGGTCCTTCTCGACGCCGTAGTGGCGTGGGAAGTTGTTGTCCGGGACGTAGCGCTCGCGGTGCTGCACCGTGAAGGGGTTGGGCTGGGCGAAGCGGTAGTTGAGGAACAGCTTCTGCACGCCGGGGATGTGGATGTGGACCGCGTCGCAGACGCGGCGGTTCTTCTCGTCGGCGTTGAAGCCCTGGTAGAGGTAGTCGCGGTAGTACATGCCGCTCGAAGAGATGCCGACGCACAGGGCGGTGTCCACGCCGGCGGCGGGGTTGGGGGTGCCGGCGTCGTCGGCGGTGGCGTTCCGCAGGAACGACACGAAGTCGCGGCTGGTCACGTAGCCGAGCCCCATCACCGGCGACTTGGTGGCCCGGTAGCGCAGCTCGTAGACCTGGTTGTTCTGGAAGCCGCCGGCGAGGCAGATGTCGGTGGTGCTGGGGGTGCCGGGGGGGCCGTTCGGACAACTCGCGAACGACCACTCGCTCGGCGGGACGAGCTCGCCCTCGGGGATCTCGGGGCTGCTCGGGCGCGGCGAGTCGCTGGGGCGCCTCCGCAGCTCGGCCTGGGCCGCCGTCTTGTCGGTGGAGACCGCCTCGTAGCTCTTGAAGGCGGTTCCGCCGGAGAGGGGCAGGGTGAAGGGGGTGCCGCCGCCGAAGTTCCGGTCGCAGAACTCGGTGAGGATGCGCTCCGTGATGGGCTGGCCGTTCTCCATGGCGATGGGGAAGTTCACGGTGAGGCGGGAGTTGCCCGGGGCGATGTCGCCGCCCCAGCCCACCCAGGCATAGACGAAGCCCTGGCGCAGCACGAAGCCGGTGCCGAAGTCGTTCGCGGTGGAGGGGTTGTTGTTGTTCGCGGTGGGGGGCGAGCTGTTGTACATGGTCGAGGAGATCTTGTTGCCGCGGTTGTTCACCTCGAAGAGCAGCGCGCCGTTGCCCTTCGACGGGTCCACCGGCCGCAGGATGACGGTGTCGGCCGAGAACTCGACCAGGCCGCGGGCGTTGCGGGGCGCCTTGTCGAGGTCGAAGACCGCCTTGTTGCGCGGGTTCCGGGGGTCGACCTCGAAGTACACGGTGCCGGTGAGCTTCTCGTAGGGGCCGGCGTCGCCGAAGGGGGCGCCGCCGGCGACGACCTCCGTGGTGGCGATCTGGATGCGGGTCACCCGGGCCGAGGCCAGGGCGGGGGCGAGGACGAGGGCGAGGGCGGCGAGCGCGACGACCGCTCGCGTGATGAGTGCGGGGGCGCGACGGGTCATGGGTCTCCTCCGGCGCCACGGGGGTGTCGTGGCGCGTCTCAGATGTCTAGGAAGCCGGGCGATGGCACTCTTTCGCGTCCTTGCCGCACTTGCCGGTTCTTGCGGGCGGATGGGGCGGCCGCGGCGGTCGGAGATCCCGAGCCAGCAACACGGCCGTGCTCGCCAGCCCCGCGGGGTCCCCTCGTCGGCGTCCCCGCCGGGGCGATCGGGGTGGCCCCGCCGGGGGACAGTCACCCTGGGTGAGTCAGGCTTGAAGCGGCTGGACGCTGAACGTCGAGGGGAGGAACTGCCGAGGTGACCGCGGCTTACCGCGCATCGCGCCAGGCCCGTTCCAGCCTCCGGTCCAGAGTGACGAGCTCCGCCCCCAGGGAGTCCGCGAGCCACAGGTAGGCCGCGTCGTAGGCGGTGAGGCCGCTGCGCTCGGCGACGGCCGTCAGTGCCGCCGGATCGGCAGGGCGCAACGCGATGTCGAGTCGCGCAAAGAGCTCCAGGCCGGTGGCGACCTCCCTGAGGGGAAGAAGCCGTCGCCGAAGCTTGAAAGCGGCCACGTTGGCGACTTCGTAGGGGAGGAGCGAGGGCGCGACCAGTTCCCGTTCTTCGAGTCGTCCGGTGACGTGCTCGGCCTCCGGTTCGCCGAAGAGGACCGCCGACACCGCCGACGCGTCAACGACGGCGAGCGCCACTGCGCCCCTCGCGCAGTCTGCGGATCACTCGGACCGAGTCCGCCGGCGAGCGGATGCCCGCCGCCCTGACCCGGTCCAGGACCTCGGCGGGAGTGAAGATGCCGGCCTCCTCCTCGCGGGCTGCGATCTCGATGAGTGCCATGAGCTCGCCCTGCAGGGAGCGGTGGTGGCGCGCGGCCCGGGCCTTGAGTCGCTTCACCACCTCGTCGGGCGCGTTCTTGATCGAGAGGTTCACAGGCACCGCGGTGTCCTCCGTAACGGCCCCAATATGCATCTGAAATGGAGCCACCGCAAGTCCGCGCGAGGCCGCCTACCGCTCCACCCCCCGCGGGAACGCCTGCGGGGCGATGCGCTCCAGGCCGTTCATGTACGGCCTGAGCGCCTCGGGGACGAGCACGGTGCCGTCCTTCTGCTGGTACTGCTCCAGGATGCCCACCACCGTGCGGCCCACGGCCACGCCGCTGCCGTTGAGCGTGTGGGCGAGGCGCGGCTTCCCGCCCTCGCCGCGGTAGCGGACCCGGATGCGGCGGGCCTGGAAGTCCTCGCAGTTCGAGACCGAGCTGATCTCCCGGTACTGGTCCTGGCCGGGGCACCACACCTCGACGTCGTAGGTCTTGGCGGAGGCGAAGCCCGTG
>DASRTO010000363.1:0-8611 GCA_035655915.1 Anaeromyxobacteraceae bacterium | reverse complement strand
GCCGCCGAGCGGGCCGAAGGGGAGAGGTGGGAGGAGTTCCTCATCGCCTTCTACACCAACGACCGCCAGGCCAACGACCTCGCCTCGACGCAGAGCGTGTGGCGGCTGGCGCTGGCGGTGGACGGGGGCGAGTTCCTGCCCGCCGCGCGGCCGGAGATCGTGCGCTCCGACGCCACCGTGACCGGGCTCTACCCCTACGTGGGGCAGTTCGACATCGTCTACCGGGTCCGCTTCCCTCGCTGGAAGGGGGAGCGCCCGCTCCACCAGATCCCCTTCACGCTGGTGGTGGCGAGCGCCCTGGCCAAGGTGGAGCTGCGCTTCGACGCGCCGCGGTAGGGCGGGGGCTCGTCCAGGCTCGTCGCCCGCCGGGATCCGACCGGGGCGGCCACCTGCCCACGCTGGCGCCCGGCGGCGGGGCGCAAGGCCCCGCCCTGGTATGGAACGACCTGTCAACTACAGCGACCTGTGTTCGGTTCCTTTCTTCGGTGAAGCGGACCAGGCAGCGGCCGAGCAGCTCGGTGTCGACGGTTGATCACTCTGGTATTCGCGCGTGGGCCGCGAGGGCGTGCGCATAATCGTGATTCGTCGGGAGCTGCGTCGGACTACGGTCGCGAGTCGAGCCCGAGGGTCTCGTCGCAAGGGCGGGACGACAGTACTCCTTTCCGTGAGCGTCTCGACCACTGCCTGCTCCGCTCCACCGTGATACCGCTACGCGGCCTTCGCCGCTTCGAGGTACGGCTTCTCGACCTCCCGGCCGATGGCCCACATGAAGCCCAACAGCTCCCGGGCGACGGCCGTGGCCGCCTTCTGCGAGGGCTTACCGCGCCCCAGCAGCCGCCGGAAGCGGCTCGAGAGCCGGACCTGGGCGCTCCAGGAGATCTCCTTCACCCGCTCGGTCTGGTCGCGCTGCCGGGCGCGCAGCTTCTCCGCGACTTTGGGCGGATGGCGATAGTGCTAGGCAGCCTCCACCAGGATGCGCCGCAGGTGTCCGTTGCCGGTCTTGGTGATCGAGCCCCGACGCGCCTTGCCGGGGCCGCCTGTCGACCATTCGCTTGGAACTGCCCCGCTGTACGCCATGAGCTCGCGCGCCCGGTCGAAGCGCGAGAAGCTCCCCACCTCCACCGCCACCGTCACCGCCGTGGTCTTGGCCACCCCGCGCAAGGCCTGCAGCGCCGCCACCACCGCCTTGGTCTGCTCGGGTGCCGACTCCACCGCCTCGTCGATGGCCCGGTCGAGCCGCGCCACCCGCTCCATCGCCCGCCTCACCTCGTTCAGGTAGTCCGCGAAGATCGCCCCCAGGGCCGCGTGCTCGAAGCGCTGGACGTCGAGCCACCGAAAGTGCCCCTTCGTCCAGTTCTTCCCGCGCTCCGGCGGGCGACGCCCGTGCCGCAGCAGCAGCTTCAGCACCCGCTGCTGTGCCCGCCGAAGATCCTCTTGCGCCGCCTCTCGCCCCCGCACCAGGTCCCGCAGCGCCTCGTGCGCCGCGTCCGGCACCCACACCGGCGTCAGGTCACCCCCCCGATAGCACCGCGCCAGCTTCTCCGCGTCCTTGCGGTCCGTCTTTACCCGGTCCCCAGCCTTCACCGGGATGAGCGACGGCGCCACCACCTCGCAGGCCACCCCGAGCTCGGCCAGTTGCCAGTACACCACGTACCCGCACGGCCCAGCCTCGTAGCAGACCCTCAGCTGCTCCGGCCTCCCCAGTCGCCGGACCAGCTTCCGGATCGCCTCCGCCGTGTTCGGGATGTGCCCCAGCGAGCGCACCTCCCGTCCCTGCCTGCCTCGGCCACCGCCACCGAGATCGTCTCCGCATGTACGTCGAAACCAACGAATCGGGTATCCTTCGCCACGACCGGCTCCTTTCGCTTGTAGCTCTGCGCTACGTTTCTCCTGATTCGCAGCGTAACCTACGGACCGCGAACCAGGAGCCGGTCGTTCCATTCTGACTACGGTTGGACCTCGCCGCGGGTGACGACCGTGTCGCGCAGGAAGCGGTCGTCCGGCGCCGGGAAGTCGAGCAGGTAGTGCAGGCCGCGGGACTCGCGGCGGCGCAGGGCGCACTCCACCACCAGCATGGCCACGTCGGCCAGGTTGCGCAGCTCCACCAGGTCCGGGGTCACCTTGTACTTCCAGTAGTACTCGCGGATCTCGCTGCGCAGCGTGGCCAGGCGGGTGCGGGCCCGCTCCAGGCGCTTCACCGAGCGCACGATGCCGACGTAGTTCCACATGGTGCGGCGAACCTCGTCCCAGTTGTGCGTCACCACCACCCCCTCGTCCGGGTCGAGCGCGTCGCCGGGGTTCCAGTCGGGGAGGGGCACGCCGGCCTCGCCCTCGTCGAGCTCCCGGACGGCGCGGGCGGCGCGGGTGCCGAAGACCAGTCCCTCCAGGAGCGAGTTGGAGGCCAGCCGGTTGGCGCCGTGCAGGCCGGTGCAGGCCACCTCCCCCACCGCCAGGAGGCGCGGCACGGTGGTGCGGCCCGTGAGGTCGGTCACCACCCCGCCGCACTGGTAGTGGGCGGCGGGTACCACCGGGATGGGCTGCACCGCCATGTCGATGCCGAACTCCTTGCAGGTGGCGTAGATGTGGGGGAAGTGCTCGATGAGGAAGGCCCTGGGGAGGTGGCTCATGTCGAGGAAGGCGCAGTCGTCGCCCCGCCGCTTCACCTCGGCGTCGATGGAGCGGGCCACGATGTCGCGCGGCGCCAGCTCCCGGCGCGGGTCGTAGCGGGACATGAAGGCCTCGCCGGCCAGGTTGCGCAGGATGCCGCCTTCGCCCCGCAGCGCCTCGCTGATGAGGAAGCTCTTGGCCTGCGGGTGGTAGAGGCAGGTGGGGTGGAACTGGAAGAACTCCATGTTGGCCACCGCCGCCCCGGAGCGGTGGGCCATGGCCACCCCGTCGCCGGTGGCGACGTCGGGGTTGGAGGTGTAGAGGTAGACCTTGCCGGCGCCGCCGGTGGCGAGCACGGTGGCCCGCGCGGCCACGGTGGCGATCTCGCCCGAGGCGCGGTCGAGGACGTAGGCGCCCAGGGCCCGGTTCGGGCCGCCCAGCCCCACCTTCTCGCTGGTGACGACGTCGATGGCCACCGCGTCCGGCACGATGCGGATGTCGCGCGCGTCGCAGGCGGCGAGCAGCGCTCGCTCCACCTCCCGCCCGGTGGTGTCCTTGGCGTGGGCCACGCGACGCCGGGAGTGCCCCCCCTCGCGGGTGAGGTGCAGGCGGTCCGGCGCCTCGCGGTCGAACTCCACCCCCAGCGAGAGCAGCCAGCGGATGCGCTCCGGGCCCTCGCGGACCGTCACCTCCACGGCGTCGCGGTGGCACAGCCCGGCCCCGGCCGCCAGCGTGTCCTCGACGTGGCTCTCCAGGGAGTCGTCCGCGCCCAGCACCCCGGCGATACCGCCCTGGGCGTACTGGGTGTTGCCCTCGGAGCGGGCCCGCTTGGCGAGCACCAGCACCGAGCCGTGGGCGGCGGCCTCCAGGGCGAAGCTGAGGCCGGCCACGCCTCCTCCCAGGACCAGGAAATCGACCCGTTCCCGCCGCGCCAGCGCGCCCATGGGGGCATCTGTACCACAGGGCCCAACGGGAAAGTTGTCCCGCCGCCCCCGCCCCTGGTAACTTTTTGGGCTCGGATGGGCCTCGACGTGACGCGGATCCTCCTCATGGGGATCCTCCTCGTTCCCGCCGCCGCCAGGGGCGGCGAGGTGTACTCCTACGTCGACGCCGACGGGGTGGTGCACTTCACCAACGCCCCCTCGGACCGGCGCTACCGCAAGGTCACCCGCACCTCGGACGTGGCCGGGGTCTACCGCCCGGCGCCGCCGCCCGCCTCGAGCGGCGCGCCGGGCGGGCGCGCCGGCTACGACCCGCACATCAAGACCGCCGCCGACAAATACCGCATCCCGGTGGAGCTGCTGCGGGCGGTGATGGCGGTGGAGTCGAACTACAACGCCCGCGCCGTCTCCGAGAAGGGCGCGGTGGGGCTCATGCAGCTCATGCCGCGCACCGCCCAGGACATGTACGTGGGCGACATCTGGGACCCGGCCCAGAACATCGATGGCGGCGCCCGCTACCTGCGCACCCTGGCCAACCAGTACCAGGGCGACGTGGTGAAGACGCTGGCCGCCTACAACGCCGGCCCGGACGCGGTGCGGCGCGCCGGCGGGGCGGTGCCGAACATCCCCGAGACGAGGGAGTACGTTCGCCGGGTGCTGGCGCTCTACCAGGACTTCCGGGCGGGGCGCTGACTCGTGGCGCGCGCCGCCGGGCCCGAGGAGGAGGTCGAGGGACTCGACGAGGAGTTCCTCTACCACCTCTCGCGCGGCTCGGACCTGCTCAGCCGCGGCGACGGCGAGGCGGCGTTGGCGTCGCTCTCGCGGGCCGCCCAGCTCCGGCCGCGCGACTCCCAGGTGCTCGGGCTCCTCGGCCAGGCCACCTACCGCTTGGGGCGGTTCGAGGAGGCCATCGAGATCTACGGCCGGCTGGTGGACGAGAACCCGGTCGAGGTGGCGGCGCGGGTGAACCTGGGGCTGGCCTGCCTCAAGGCCAGGCGCCACGCCGACGCCGTGAAGCAGCTCTCCATCGCCCTGGACCTGAACCCGGGCCACAAGAAGGCCCAGGGCTACCTGGGGCTGGCCCACCTCGAGTCGGGAAACCCGCGGGCGGCCCGGGAGTGGTTCGCCAAGGCGGGCTCGGTGATGATGGTGGCCCGCTGCGACGAGATCCTGGCCTCGGGGGGCGCGGCCCCGGCGAGCGCTGCGGCGCTCGCGCCCGAGACGCACCTGGCGGAGCCGCCCGAGACGCCGGAGCCGGTGCGCGGGCCGGCCGCGCCCGAGCCCGCCCGCCCACGCGCCGCCGGGGCGCCGCCCGCGCCGGCGGCGCCCGAGCCCGGGCGGGCGACGGCCCCACCGCGCCCGGCCGCCCCGGCCTACCAGGGCCTGGCGGTCTTCGCCGCCGGCCGGGTGGTGACGCCGCCGGGCGAGGTCTTCGCCACCGACGGCCAGACCCTCACCATGTGGGTCCACGGCGAGATCCTGACCCGGCTCGAGGGGCTCTTCGCGGTGCGGGGCAAGGTCGAGGCCGTCCCGGCCTGGAAGCGCTTCCGCGGCCGGGCCACCGACCGCCCCTTCGGCGAGGGGCCGGGTCGCATGCACCGGGTGAAAGGGGAGGGGGCGCTCTTCTTCCGCGCCGCCGGCCGGCGCCACCTGGCGCTGGACCTGGGCGGCGACGCCGGCTACTTCCGCGAGGAGGCGGTCTTCGCCATGGAGGAGTCGGTGGCCTACGAGAACGGGCGGGTCCCCTCCAAGCTGTCGGCCGACCTGAACCTGGTCCACCTGCGCGGCAACGGGCGCTTCCTGCTCGCCACCGCCGAGGAGCCGGTGGCGGTGGAGGTCTCCGAGGCGGCGCCGCTGCGGGTGCCGCTGGAGGGGCTGGTGGGATGGGTGGGCGCGCTCACCCCCAAGGTGGTGGCCTTCGCCGAGCCGGCCCCGGGTGCCGAGGGCGCCCAGCCGGCCTCCGCCGCGCCGGCCATGGTGGAGCTCACCGGCGAGGGGCGGGCGCTGGTCGATCCGGCGGCGGCGGTCCCGCCGGCCGGGCCGTCCCCGGGAGCGTGACGCCGGTGGCCCGCTCGCTCAAGGAGGAGTTCTGGAACCTGCCCAACGGGATCACCCTGGTCCGCATCGCCTGCATCCCGGTGTTCCTGGTCTTCACCTGGTACGAGTCGCGCGCCAACAGCCTCATCGCGGCGCTCATCTTCACCGCCGCCGGGGCTACCGACTTCCTCGACGGCTGGGTGGCGCGGCGGCGCGGGCTGGTGACGGTCATCGGCAAGTTCATGGACCCGCTGGCCGACAAGCTGGTGGTGGTGTCGGCGCTGGTGATGCTGGTGCACCTGGGGCGGGTGGCGGCCTGGGTGGTGATCGTCATCATGGCGCGCGAGTTCATCATCACCGGGCTGCGGGCGGTGGCCGTGAGCGAGGGGATCGTCATCGCCGCCAGCCAGGAGGGGAAGTACAAGACCAGCCTGCAGATCGCGGCCATCGCCTTCCTCCTCCTGCACTACCGGTATATGGTGGACTTCTGGGTGGCCACCGTTCCGGTGGACGCGAACGCGGTCGGGACCATCCTGCTGTACCTGTCGCTCGCCTTCTCGCTCTGGTCGGCTGGTCGGTACCTCCAGGACTTCATCCGCGCCGTCTACCGCAAGGACGAGCTGGCGGCGGCCGGCAGGGCCGATCCGCCCGGCGCCGCCGGGGCCGGTCCCGGCGGCGGGCGAGCCGCCGCCGCGGGAGGCGCGTCCGGCGGGGCCCAGGCCAGCCTGGGACGGCCGCGGCCTCGGGTCCCTCGCGCCCCTTGACACCCCCGGACGTGACCCCCTATAACGCCTCCCTCGCGAGGATTTCTGCGGGAATAGCTCAGTGGTAGAGCATCGCCTTGCCAAGGCGAGGGTCGAGGGTTCAAATCCCTTTTCCCGCTCCATCTAACCCCCGGTGACCCCGGGGGTTTTCTTTTTCGCAGCCTCCATGTGCCCCACATGTGCCCCTACGGCGTCGATCCGGGCGTGATCGCCGGGGAATCGGCCGACCTCGCCGGCGCGGGCCGGTCGAGGAGCTGAACCGCGTCGCGCTTCACGTCGGGTGACAGGTGCGCGTAGCGCATCGTCATGTCGATCGTCGCGTGGCCGAGAAGCTCTTGGACCGCCTTGAGCGCGACGCCGCGCATGACCAGGTGGGACGCGAAGGTGTGCCGGAGGTCGTGCGTCGTGAGCCGCTTCGCGAGGCCGGCGCGCGCGCAGGTCCGGGGCACCACCTGCTTCACCCGGTTGTGGTTCAGGCGGCGCCCGTCCGGCTCGCAGAAGACGTAGGGCCCCCGCAGGTGACGGTGCGCCTGCAGGGTGGCCACGGCCTCGTCGGAGAGCGGCACCTCGCGGATCCGGCCGCCCTTGGGCGTCCCCTCCTGGTCCTGCCAGAGGGTTCGCCGGACGACCAGACGGCCGGCCACGAGGTCCAGGTCCTCCCAGCGGAGCGCGAGGAGCTCCCCGACCCGGAGGCCGGTCTTGAGCGCCGTCGTGACGAAGGGCTTCCACTCGGGCGCGGCGGCCCGGAGGAAGCGCTCCGTCTCCTCGAAAGTGAGGAACTGGAAGTCGCCGTGCGGCACTCGGAGCTGCTTCACCCGCGGCGCGTGGGAGAGCTCGCCCCACTCGACTGCGAGGTTGAGGAGCTTGCGGAGGACGTACAGGTGGTTGTTCACCGACTTCGCCGCCTGGCCCTCCCTGAGCTTCCGCGCCTTGTAGGCCTCGATCTCCGCCGGTCCGATCGCGTCCAGGCGACGCCTGCCGAACACCGGGACGATGTGGAGCCGCAGCACCCAGCGCTTCTGGAAGACCGTGCTGGGCTTGTTGTTCACCACCGCGTAGTCGAGGAACCGATCCTGGAAGGCCTCCAGGGTCGGGACCTCCTTCACCTCCTTGTCCAGGGTTCCGGAGAGGAGCGCCGCCCGCACCAGGCGCTCGTGCTGCTCCGCGCCCCGGCGGGTGTTCACCGGCGAGAAGTCGCGGATGCGCCGGGGCGGCTGCCCTGGCAAGGCGACCTTCACGTCGATGGTCCAGCGCTCCAGCACCTTGCCTGCCTTGGTCTTCCACTTCCGCAGCCTGACGCTCATCGGTCGTCTCCGAGCGCAGGACTGCCGTTGCCCCGCAGCCACCCTAGCAGGGCCGTCCGACCGATGCGGATGGAACGCCCCAAGCGGATGACGCCTGGGACGCGGCCCTCCCGGACGGCGTCGTAAAGGGTCTTCCGGTTCACGCGCAGGAGCCGCGCCGCCTCGTCGACGGTGAGGACCGTGGCCTCGCCGGCGTCGTCGCGGCGTTCGGCGTCACGGGCGGGGGCCTCCTTCCCGGTGCCGCCTGGCGGGTCCAGCTCCACGAACCACCCTGCCGCGGCCGCCCTCGCCCTCAGCCGCGTTCACGTCGTCACTTCGGCCTCCGACCCTTGCCGCCCCCCGGCGCGTCGAAGGCCGGGCCCATCTCGCGCAGCTCCAGGCTCCGCTGGAAGAGGAGGTGGAGAAGGTACTCGTGCCGCTCCATCCCCAACGCCTCGCGGTCGGCCTCGAGGAGCGCCGTCGCCGCGGCCGGGAGGCCGAACCAGGTGCGGACGCCGTCGAGGAGCAGGAGGACCTGGCCCGTGAGGTCCGAGCCGCGCCGCGAGGCCTCGACCTTGAGGAAGGTCACCAGTTCCCGCGGCATGCGGAAGGTCTGCATGAGCTTCTCGGTCGTGGTGAACGGGTCCAGCTGGCCCGAGTTCTTGGAGGCGCGCGTCATGGCGTCAGCCGTTGGTATGCCATTTATGAGACGCCGGTCGCCGGCGGTCAACCGTGCGCGGCGGGACACTTGGGGCTGTCCTGGACAGTCGGCCCCTGCGCGTCCACGTCCCTGGCGAGCTCGTCGGGCCAACGCTCTCCGCCGCTTCAGGTGGCGTCGTCTTCAGGGATATCAGTGAAGAACTGTGCGATGTCGCAGTTGGCTATGGTCCGCGCCAACCTGACGGGCGAGACACGGTGCTTGTTCGCGGCGCGAGGGTCTGCGCCAGCTTTCCGTAGCACCGCGATGATCGCGCCGTCG
>DASRTO010000362.1:0-6926 GCA_035655915.1 Anaeromyxobacteraceae bacterium | reverse complement strand
CGGGCCAGCCCGTCGAGCAGGGCGCGGGCCTCGGCGGCGACGCGCGCTGCGGCCGGCAGGTCCGGGGCCTCGGCGGCCCGGGCCACGGCGCGGGCCAGCGCCTCGGCGGCGCCGGCCGGGTCGCCGGCTCGCGTGAGCAGCATCCGCCCGCGGTGGAGCCAGAGCGCCGCCGCCTCGGCCGGGTCGGCGGTGCGCTCCGCCTCGCTCCCAAGCCGGCCGGCGGCCGCGGCCCAGTCCTGGGAGCGCCGGCCCAGGGCGTCCAGGGCCTCGCGGGCCGGCTCCCAGTCGGGGTCGATCTCCAGGGCGGCGCGCCAGGCGCCCTCCGCCGCCTCCGGGCGGCCCATCTCCTCGAAGAGCCGGGCCCGCTGGCCGCGCAGGTCGCGGCGGCGCGCGGCGTGGCCGGAGGCCGCCAGGGCGGCGTCGTGGCGCGCCGCCAGCTCCAGCCACGGCTCGGCGCGGCCGGTGGCGCGGGCCGCCGGCGCCAGGTGGTCGAAGGCCACCTCGTCACCCGGGTCGGCCTGGAACACCTCCCGCCAGGCCTCCAGGCCCTCGGCCCCGCGCCCGGCCGAGGACAGGGCGTGGGCCCGCGCGCGCAGGTACTCGAGCTCGTCGGCGGGGGGCACGTCCATGGGGTCCACCGCCGCGAGGTGCTCGGCGGCGGCAGCGGCGTCCCCCGTCTCCAGGGCTCGCGACGCCAGCGCCCGCCGCGCCCGCCACGAGCCCGGCCGCGCGTGCAGGACGGCCGCGTAGGCCCGGGCCGCGTCGCCGGGGCGGCCGATCGACTCGAAGATGCGGGCCGCTTCCAGCGCCGCGCGGGCGGCCTCGTCCCCCTCGGTGCGGATGGCCACCGCCAGGTGGGCGCGGGCGGCGGCGAGCGAGTCGCCGCGGCGCCCCTCGTGGGCGGCCACCGCCCTCCAGGGATCGGCCTCGTCGGGATCGGCGTCGCAGGCCTGCTCCAGCGCCGCCCGCACGTTGGCCGGCTCGGCGCCGCCCCGCTCCAGGGCCCGGGCCGCCTCGAGCCAGAGCCGGGCGCGCTCCCCGGGGGTCGCGGCGGCCTCGGCGCGCCGGGTGAGGTTCCCGGCCAGGGCGCGCGCGTCGCCGCTGCGCTGGTGGTGGGCCGAGAGCTCGCGGATGGCCTCGTGGTACTCGGGCGCGGCGGGCCCCCGCGCCACCAGCGCCTCCCATGCCTGCGCCGCGCCCCAGGGGTCGCCCAGGATGGCGCGGGTCCGCGCCAGCTTGGCGGTGAGCAGGGCCGGGTCGCCCACGCCCGCGGCCAGGGCGTGCTCCAGCGCCAGGGCCAGGGCGGCCGGGTCGCCGGCCCGCTCCAGGGCCTCCAGCCGCCCGGCGTCCAGCGCCACCGCCGGCTCGGCGTCGAAGGCGCCGGCGCGCGCCACCCGGGCTGCGGCGCGGTCGCCGCGGGCCTGGGCGGCGTCGGCGAGGCGGCCCAAGAGCTCCGCCCGGCGGTGCCCCTGGGCGTGGCGCGCCGCCATGGCGATGAGCGCCTCGGCGCGGGCGTTCTCCCCGAGCCGCAAGAGCGAGGAGACGGCGCGCTCGAAGAGCGACTCCAGCGCCGGGTCGGGGCCGGCGGCCTCGGCGAGGCGGAGCGCGGTCAGCCCCTCCAGGATGGCGGCGGCGTCCTGGCCGCGATCCCCGAACTGCGCCGCCAGGGCCGCGCCGGCCTCCAGCGCCTCGCGTCGCTCGGCGGGCAGCGAGAGCTCGCCGGCCCGGTCCACGCGGCGGCGGGCCGCCTCCAGGGCGGCGGCGGGGTCGCCGCGGGCGGCGTGCCCGCTGGCCAGGGCGGCCCAGGCGATGCCGGCCCGCTCGTCGCGCGGGGCGAGCGAGAGGGCGCGGGCCAGGTGGGCGATCCCATCGTCGGGGCGGCCGCGGGCCCAGGCGGCCAGCCCGAGGCGGTAGCGGGCCCGGGCCTCGGCCGTGTCCGGGACCGCGCCCGGGCTCTTCTCGGCCAGCGCCACCAGGCGCCCGTCGGGCTCGGCAGCGGCGTCGTCGCCGCCCTGCTGGGCCCGGACCTCCGCCACCATGGCCAGGGCGCTGCCGTCGTCGGGGGAGGCCGCCAGGCAGGCCTCGTAGGCGCGCAGGGCGTCCTCGACGCGCCCGAAGGCCAGGAGGGCGTCGGCCCGGGCCCGATGGCAGCCGGCGGCCTCGGCGGGCACGGCGCCGGCCCGCGCCGAGAGCACGCGGTCGAGCCGGTCGATGTCGGCGGCGGCGTCGCGGACGGCGGCCAGGAAGGCGCCGTCGTCGGCGGGCCAGGAGTCGAAGGCCTCGCGCAGGAGCGCGCGCGCCTCCACGTCCTCGCCGGCGGCGAAGAGGGCCTTGGCCGCCTCGCGCAGGCGCGCCGCGCGGGCCGCGCCGGTGGCGGCGGCGGCCCGCTCCCGGAAGAGCTGGGCCCGCTCCTGGTGCCGGCCCGACCAGGCCGCGGCCAGCTGGGCGGCGCTCTCCTCGTCGTCGGGGTCGGCGCGCAGCAGCGCCGCCAGGTGGGGCACCGCCTCCTCGCGCCGGCCCAGGGCCACGAGCTGGCGCGACAGCATGCGGCCGAGCTGGAGGTCGCCGGGGGCGTCGGCCAGGGCGGCGGAGAGGGCCTGGGCGGCCAGGGCGCGGCTCTCCTCGTCGGGCAGCCCCTCCAGCGCCTCGGCGGCCTCGCGCCGCAGGGCCACCCGGACCGCCGGGTCGTCGCTCCCCGCCGCCCGTTCCAGGAGCAGGCGCGCCAGGTCCTGGGCCCGCCCCAGCGATCGCAAGAGCGATTCCAGATCTACCCGGGCCGGCTCGAAGCCCGGGTCGGCGGCCAGGGCGCCACGCAGGGCCGAGAGGGCCCGCTCCGGCTCGGCGAGCGGGCCGCGGAGGAGCCGCGCCAGCCCGGTGAGGGCCTCGGCGCGGGCCGTCCCCTGGGCGCGCTCCGCCCGCGCCGCCAGCGCCTCGCCGAGGAGCGGGATGCCCTCCTGGCCGCGCTCCAGCGCCAGGGACTCGAGCGCCTCCCAGGCCTGGAGGTCGCCGCGGTCGTGGGCCACGGCGCGGCGGAGGGCCTGCTCCGCGGCGTTCTGGTCGCGCCGCTCCCGGTGCAGCCGGGCCGCCTCCCGGGCGTAGGCGGCGGCCGCGGCCGGGGACCGCATCCCCGCCGCCAGGTCCTCGAGCCGCCGCAGGTCGGCGGCGGCATCGCCGCCCCGGCCGTAGCGGCGGGACAGCTCGACCGCCTCCTCCAGGAGCGAGCGGGCGGTGGCGAGGTCGCCGGCGGCCTGCCAGGCCTGGGCCGCGTCGTGGAGGGCGTCGAGCAGCTCCTCCGGGGGGTGCGGCGCGGCCGGGTCGTGATCGCGGCGGGCGGCCTCCAGGCGGACGCTCTCCACCTCGGCCAGCAGGGCGGGCGCGTCCCCGGCGGCCTGGCGGGCCCGCCGCCACAGGGCGTCGGCCAGCGCCGGGTCGTCGAGCTCCCGGTGGGCCGCGTCGGCGGACAGGGCCAGGGCGCGGGCGCGCCGCCGCGACGACCGGGTGGCCCCGGCCACGTCGGCCAGGGCCAGGGTGGCGCGGCGCCGGTCGGGGTCGAGCCGGAAGCGCCACCCGGCGGCCTCCAGGTCCTGGGGCCGCAGGTCGAGGAGCCGGTTCAGCGCCTCCAGGGCCAGGCCGGTGTCGCCGGCGTCCTCCGCCAGCTCGGCGAGCTGCCGGCACAGCACCGCCGCCTCGCCCTCCGCGATGCCGGGGAAGCCCGCCTGGAACAGGCCGTGGTGCAGCACCAGCGCCTCGGCGCCGCCCCCGCGCAGGTAGAGCACCCGCGCCAGCAGCGGTCCGGCGAAGCCGGGCTCCTCGCGGGTGCGGGCCCAGGCGCGGCGGGCGCAGCGGACCGCGGCCCCCCCGTCGTCCTGCGACAGGGCCAGCACGGCGGCGTCGCGCCAGGCCTGGGCGGCGGCGCGCTGGTCCTCCAGGCGCTGCGCGTACCGCTCCAGGGGCTCCCCCCAGGGGAGGTCGCGCAGGGCCGGCGTCTCCCTGCGCAGCCGGGCGTGCTCCGCCGCCAGTGCTCCCTGGGGCGGCAGCCGCTCCAGCGCCTGGGCGTAGGCCGGGTCGGCGGCGGCGGGGTCGGCGAGCGGCCCGGCCAGCAGGCGGGCCCGGTCGAGGAGCCGCTCCCCGGCCCGGGCCGGATCCAGCTCGGCCATCTCGGCGAGCAGCGCCGCCACCGTGGCCAGGTCTCCCTGGCGCTCGGCCGCGACCCGGCAGGCCTCGGCCGCCAGGAGGTCGCGGGGGGCGAGGGTCCGCGCCTCCTCGGCGCTGTGCCGGGATTCCCCCAGGTCGCCGGCCTCGAGCTGCAGGCCGGAGAGCCGGGTCAGGAGGCCCGGCCGCTGCCCGGTGGGCGCGAGCGGGACCAGGGCCGCCAGCGCCGCACGCTCGGAGGCGGCGTCGCCGCGGGCCCGGGCCCGCTCCGCCAGGGCGGTCCAGGCGGCCCGAGCCTCCTCGCGGTCGAGGCCCATCCCCAGCGCCTCGCCGAGGCCCTGCTCGCCCTCGTCGCCTAGCCCGGCCGCCAGGGCGGTGTGCCCGGCGGCGGCGAGGCGGACGGCGGCGTCGGCCTCGCCTTCCTGGCGAGCCAGCCCGGCGCGCTCGAGCAGGGCGCGGGCGGCCCCGGCCGCGTCGCCGGCCGCGGCCGCCACCTCGGCCAGGAGGTCCAGCGCCGACGCCTGGCCCGGGGCGAGCTGCGCCGCCCGGCGGGCGGCCTCGAGCGCCTCGGCCGGGCCTCCGGGCGCCTCGCCGGAGGCGAGGAGCCGGGCCCGCTCGCCGAGGGCCCGCGCCGCCTCCTCGGGCGGGACGCCCCCGGCCGAAGCCAGGTGGGAGAGGAGCGCGGCGCGCTCGGCCGGCGCGGGCGGGCGCGCGGCGTCGGCGAGCCGCAGGCGCAGCGCCGCTGCGGAGCCGGGGTCGAGCTCCAGGGCGCGGAGGGAGAGGCGCGACCGGTCCTCCCCCTCCCGCCGCGCCGCCAGGCGCGACAGGGCCTCGGCGGCGCCGCCGCGGTCGCCGGCGGCGAGCCGGGCCTCGGCCAGCCGCTGCAGGGCCTCGTCGGGCGCCGCGGCATCGCGAGCGGCCAGCTCCAAGGCGCCCCGTACCCGCTCCGCCTGGCCGGCCCGCTCCCACAGGTGGGCCGCCTCCAGGGGGCGCCCGGCGCGCTCGGCCAGGAGGGCGCGGGCGGCGTGGTCGTCGCTCCCCTCCAGGATCTGCTCCAGCAGCGCCTCGGCGCCGGGGGCCCCGAGGCTAAGGGCGCGCTCGGCGTGCTCCCGGGCGGCGCGAAGGTCGCCGGCCTTCCGGGCCGACCGGGCGGCGCGCACCTCCAGCGCCGGCGCGTCGCTGGCGCCGCCGGCGAGGAGCGCCCGGATGGCGGTGAGCGCGGTGGACCACTGGCCCAGGGCCTCGGCCAGGTCGGCCTGGGCGCGCAGGACCTCCGGGTCGCCCGGGGAGAGGGCCCGCGCCTCGCCGAGCGCCGACATGGCCAGCTCCGGGCTCGAGGGGCCGAGCAGGGCGGCCCGTTCCAGCCAGGCGGCCGAGGCGGAGGAGGCGTCGCCGGCGGCGCGGGCGGCGGCGCCCAGCTCGGCCAGCAGCTCGGCCAGCGTGCCGCCGTCGGCGGCCAGGCGGGCGATACGGGCCGCCTCGCGCAGGCGCGGCAGCGTGGGCTCGGCGCGGCGGGCCGCGGCGGCGGCCCGGCTCGCCCCTTCCAGGTCGCCGGCGCGCTCGGCGGCCCCGGCCAGCCGGTCGTAGAGGGCCGCCTCCTCGGGCCGGTCGCGGGCGCCGAGCGCCAGCCGGGAGAGGAGGTCGCGCTCGGCCAGGGCGTCGCCCCGGTCGCGGGCGATGCGGGCCATGCCCTGGAGCGCCGGGCGGCACTGCGGGTCGAGCGCCAGCGCGGCCCCGTAGCGGCTGCGGGCGGCGTCGGGAAGCCCGAGCGGGCCGAGGCAGGTGTCGCCGGCCTCGGCGAGGAGCGCCGCCCGGGCCGCCGCCTCGCGGGTGAGGGGGGCGAGGCGGTCGAGGGTCCCGAGCAGCTCCGCCGGCCGGCCCATGCTCCGGTAGAGGGCCGCCAGCCGCGAGAGCGCCTCGGGGTCGTGCGGGACTAGCGAGAGCGCAGATTCCAGATGCGTCGCGGCGCGCGCCGGGTCGGAGAGGCGCTCCTCGGCGACCCGGGCCAGGGCGGCGTGGGCCCGGGCGGCGCGCTCGGGGGCGCCCGGCTCGCGCGGGTCGAGCGCGGCCAGGAGCGCGGCGTAGTGGTCGGCGGCCTCGGCCCAGTGCCCCAGGGCATGGGCGGTGCGGGCGGCCCGCTCGCGAGCCTCGCCGGAGGCGCCCCACAGCTCGCAGGCCTCCCGGTAGCGCAAGAGCGCGTTCTCGGGGTGGCCCAGGCGCTCCTCCCACAGGGCGCCCACCGCCAGCGCGGCGCGCGCCGCCCCCTCGGCGTCGCCGCGGGCGAGCAAGAGCTCGCGGAGCCGGTCGTGGGCCCGGGCCGCCCGCAGCCACTCGCCGGCCTGCTCGCAGGCCCGGGCCAGGGCGGAGAGCGCCCCGGCGTCGTCGGGGGCCAGCCGCAGCGCCTGGTCCAGGTGGAGCCGCGCCGAGGGCGGGTCGGTCTGGAGCAGCATCTCCGCCAGCCGGGCGTGGGCGGCGGCCTTCTCGGCCTCATCGGGGGCGTAGGCCGCGAGCCGCCGCGAGGCCCTGAGCAGCGCCTCGCGGTCCCCGGTCCGCTCCGCCAGGGCCTTGAGCGCCCGCAGTGCCGGGAGGTGGTCGCGGCGCAGGGAGAGCGCCACCTCGACGGCGCGGGAGAGGGCCGGCGCGTCCGAGTCCGGCCCGAGCGCGAAGCAGGCGTCGGCCGCGAAGAGCGCCCCCATCTCCTCGCCGCGGCGAGCCGACGAGGCGCAGAGCTCGGCGAAGGCGCGGGCGGCCCGGTCGCGCTCGCCGCGGCGGGC
>DASRTO010000361.1:0-2204 GCA_035655915.1 Anaeromyxobacteraceae bacterium | reverse complement strand
CCGCCGACCTTCTGGCCCTGGCGCGGGAGGAGCCGGTGGCAGCCTCCTCGCACCCGCTCATGAACGCGCTGGTCCGGGCCTCGACCCTGGCGCGCCTCGACGAGCCGGACCTGGCCGCGAGGGCCCTGGACGGGCTCGGCGGCGGGCTCTCGCCGGAGGTGCAGTCCTTCCCCCTGGCTCTGGTGACCATGGCCGACGTCGCCATCCGGCTCGGTCTCCAGAGCCTGGCGGCCGAGCTGCTGGAGCCGGTGGCGGCCCTGCCGGCCGCCGGCTGGCGAGCCATGAGCTGGGGGGCGGTGGCCTACGTCTGGGACGGTCCGCTCCCGGCCCTGGTAGGCGGGCTCCTCGCTACGCTGGAGCGCTGGGGCGAGGCCGCGCCGCACCTCGACGGCGCCGTGGCGGAGGCGGACGCCGCCGGGGCCCGCCCGGCGGCGGCGGAGGCGCGCCGTCAGCTAGGGCTGGTCCTCGCCCGCCGCGGCGGCCGAGAGGACCGGGCGCGCGCCGCCCGGCTCCTGGAGGAGGCGGCGGCCGAGGCGGCGGCGCTGGCCATGCCGCACCTGGCGCGGCGGGCCGAGGAGGCGCGCCGGGCGATCGGGCCGGCGCCCGCGGTCTGGCCGGCCACCGCGCCGGCGGTTCCGGACCTCCGGCTGGCGCGCGAGGGAGAGGTGTGGTCCCTCTCCTGCGGCGGCCGCACCGTCCGGCTCCGCCACTCCCGGGCGCTGGAGATCCTGGATCGGCTCCTGCGCCACCCCGGGCGCGAGTTCCCCGCCCTCGAGCTGGGCGCCGCCGGCGGCGAGCTTCTCGACCGCGGCGACGCCGGCGAGGCCCTCGACTCCCGGGCCCGCGCCGCCTACCGTCGCCGGCTGTCGGAGCTGGAGGAGGAGCTGCGCGAGGCCGAGCAGTTCTGCGACGCCGGACGCACCGGGCGCCTCCGCGCCGAGCAGGAGTTCCTGCGCCAGGAGCTGTCGCGCGGCCTGGGCCTGGGCGGCCGGCCCCGCCGGGCCCCCGGCGCCCCGGAGCGGGCCCGGGTCAACGTGCAGAAGCGGCTCCGCGGCGTGATCCGCCGCATCGGCGCCGCGCTTCCCGAGGTGGGGTCGCACCTGGAGCGCTCCATCCGCACCGGCGCCGTGGTGAGCTACCGCCCGCGGGCCTGAAGGGGTCACCTCGTGACGCCTCGGGTCACGCCTCCCGGGCAAGGAGGCGGCCCATGGACGTCGAATCCCTCTTTCCCGTCGTGGTTCCAGGTTTCTTCCTCTCCCTCATCCTCGCCGAGCGGCTCCGGCCGGCCCGGCCCCTCCCCCGGGTCCCCGGATGGAGGCTCCTGGGCGTCGTGGCCCTCGTCGTCACCGGCGCCGTCTCCTCGGCGGTCCCGCTGCTGTACCAGGACCTGGTGCGGGCGCACCGCCTGCTGGACCTGCAATGGATGGGGCTCCTGCCCGGGACCGCCATCGCCTTCCTGGCCACCGAGCTCACCGGGTACTGGTTCCACCGCGGGCGCCACGCGGTGACGCCGCTGTGGCGGATCCACCAGCTGCACCACAGCGCCGAGCGGGTGGACGTCTTCGGGAGCGCCTTCTTCCACCCGCTCGACATCGCCGGGGAGGGGCTGGTGGGGTCGCTCACCGCCACCCTGCTGCTGGGGATCGCCCCGGAGGCCGCCGCCCTGGCGGGCCTGGCCTCGGTCTGCCTCTCGCTGTTCCAGCACGCCAACCTGCGCACGCCGCGATGGCTCGGCTACCTGGTGCAGCGCCCCGAGTCCCACAGCGTCCACCACGCGCGCGGGGTCCACGCCTGGAACTACGGGCTGCCGCTGTGGGACATGGCCTTCGGCACCTTCGAGAACCCGGAGCGGTTCGAGGCCGAGGCCGGCTTCTACCAGGGCGCCTCGCGCCGGCTGGGCGCCATGCTGGCTCTCCGCGACGTGACTAGGCCGCCGCGGTCCGGCCGGAGCGCGCTCGCGGCGTGACCGCCCGCCGGCTCTAGGCGCCGTGCCGTCCCGCGCCGGCGCTGAAGGCCCGCGCTCCGGCCAGCGACTCCGCGGCCAGCACCTGGGCGCCCCCGCGGTGCTCGCTCCGCAGCGCCTCGGCCAGCGGGAGGTGGAGCCCCTGGTAGACCGAGCGGCGATCGGCGCGCAGGCAGGCCTGGGGGAAGGCGGCCAGCTCGCGCGCCAGCTGCTCGGCCGCCTGGCGCGAGGTGCCGGCCGG
>DASRTO010000360.1:0-1844 GCA_035655915.1 Anaeromyxobacteraceae bacterium | reverse complement strand
CTCGACGAGATCCGGCGATCCTCCCAGGCCAAGATGGATCGCCTGCGCCAGGTGGTGGCCGAGTGCGGCGGGGCGCTGGTGGCGTTCTCGGCCGGCGTGGACTCCACCCTGGTGCTGGCGGTGGCTCGCGAGGAACTGGGGCAGCGGGCGGTGGCGCTCACCGCCCACTCGCCGAGCGTGCCGCAAGCCGAGCGCGAGGAGGCCCGCGCCCTGGCGCGCCGGCTGGGGGTGCGCCACCTCGAGGTGGCGAGCCTCGAGGGGCAGGACCCCCGCTACGTCGCCAACGGGATCGATCGCTGCTTCTGGTGCAAGAGCGAGCTGTACCGGCTGTGCCGGGAGGCGGCCCGGCGCGAGGGGCTGGCGGTCATCCTCGACGGCTTCAACGCCGACGACCGGCGGGACCACCGGCCCGGGCACCAGGCGGCCCTGGAGCAGGGCGTGCGCTCCCCGCTGGCCGAGGCCGGCCTCGGGAAGGACGAGGTGCGCGCCTGGAGCGCCGCCCTGGGGCTGCCCACCTGGGACAAGCCGCAGATGGCTTGCCTGGCCTCGCGGCTCCCCTACGGGACGGAGGTCACCCCGGAGCGGCTGGCCCAGGTGGAGCGGGCGGAGGCGGGGGTGCGGGCGGCAGGGCTCCGCGCCTTCCGGGTGCGCCACCACGGCGACATCGGACGCCTCGAGGTGGCCGCCGAGGAGCAGGAGCTGGCCTTCGCCCGGCGTGGGGCGCTGGTCGCGGCCGTGAAGTCGGCAGGCTTCAAGCTGGCTGTGCTGGACCTCGAGCCCTTCCGCTCCGGTCGCCTCAACGAGGTGGCCGGGGTGCTCCCGGTGCCGGGCGCATGAGGGGCCCGCCTCGGGGTCTGGCGGCGGGCCTGGCCCTGGTTCTCCTGGCCGCCGCACCGGCCGCGGCGCTGGAGCCGCGCTACGACCACCGGGACCAGCTCGGGCTCCTGATCGAGGCCAGCGGGTCCTGGGACGCGGTCACGGTGGGCGAGGCAAGCCAGAGCCAGTGGCGCTGGCCCACGCTGCGAGCGGCCTTGACCTTCGACGTGTCGGGAGAGGGCGACGAGCTGGTCCTCGGCGGCGCCTGGAGCGGCCAGGGCGGCGGTGCCCCGGACGTGGAGTGGGCCCTCGACGCGCGCTATCGCGGCTATTTCGGCTCGGACGAGTTCAAGACCTTCTTCGAGGCCGGGCTGTGGGCCCCCCTGTCGCCGCGGCTGGCGGTGGGCCCCCGCGCCGGCCTGGGGGCGGTCTGGGACTTCTCGCGAAGACTAGGCGTCTTCCTGGCGTTCGGCTTCGCCAGCGCTTTCGGCGAGTTCCGAGGCGCGTCGCTCGACCTCGGCGCCGGGCTGCAGGCGCGCTGGTAGTCCGGCGGCAGTACCCGGCGGACGCCGGCAGCTGTTCCGAGCGCTTCCCGCGCTCCGCGCGTTGCGTGCCGGGCATTCGCTCTTCAGCGCCCACGTGTGTGGAGCGCTCCCACATCGATTTGTCAAGGGGGCATTCTTTGACAGGCGGGTATCAGGTGGTAGCGTGTAGGTAAACGTAGCCAAAGGGAGGTTATCCCCCACATGAGAACCGCCGCCGAGATGATCGCGTCCTCGACGTCTCGCCTGGAGCCCATGCTCATCCGCCTGCCACCTCACCTCGCCGACCAGCTTCGCCGCCTGGCCAGGGCCACTCGCATCCGTCAGTCCGACTACCTCCGCGAGGCGGTATCGGACCTGCTCGCCAAGTACGGCCACGTCTCGCTCGAGGAAGGGAGCGAGCACTGATGGCCTCCGCGCCCGTGCCTGAGGGTCCGCGGCGCCCCTGCGCGCCCTCCCTTCCGGCCGGAAGGCGGAGGGCGCGCG
>DASRTO010000359.1:0-3650 GCA_035655915.1 Anaeromyxobacteraceae bacterium | reverse complement strand
GGTCGGCCCAGCGGAAGGTCAGGTTGCGAATGGAGCGCTGCGACCCCTCGAACTCGCGGGTGTGCTGGATGGAGCCGGTGGGGCAGGGCTCGACGCACAGGCCGCAGAACATGCACTTGGCCTCGTCGATGTCGAACTGGGAGACCACCCGCTGCTTCGGGTTCTGCGGGTCCTTCTCCAGCACCATCTGGATGCAGCTGATGGGGCAGGCCCGCTCGCAGGCCTGGCAGCCGGTGCAGATGGCGACGTCCACCTCCAGGAAGCCGCGGTAGCGCGGCGGAAGCTGGTCGGCCACCGGGAGCCCGGTGCGGTCCGGGTACTGGATGGTGATGGGCCGCCGTAGCACGTACGACAGCGTGATGGACATGCCGTGCCAGAACGACTTGACGGTGTCGGCGACGTTTCCGACGTACTCGCGAGCGGTGGTGGGCATGGGGGCTACCAGTTGGAGAGGTCGACCTTGTCGCCGGCGACCAGGGCGATGTTCTCGCGGGTCTGCCGGGCGAAGAGCGCCAGGGCCAGGACCCCCGCGGCGAAGAGGACCACGCCGGTGACCGACTCCACCGCCGGCGCGCTGCCGACCAGCAGCTGCCACAGCAGCGTGAACAGGAAACAGGCGAAGGCCGCCGGGACCAGGTACTTCCAGCACAGGTTCATCATCTGGTCCACGCGGATGCGCGGCAGGGTCCAGCGGATCCACATGACGACCCCCACCAGCGTCAGGGTCTTCGCCGAGAACCACAGCAGCGAGACCAGCTGCATGCCCCACCACAGGGCCGGCGGGAAGCCGGCCGCGCCGCGCCAGGCGGCCCACTGCGCCGCCGGGACGCCGGGGAGCTGCCAGCCGCCCAGGAAGAGCGTCACCGCGATGGCGCTCATCACCCACAGGTTCCCCCACTCCACCAGGAAGAAGAGGGCGAAGCGGAAGCCGGAGTACTCGGTCATGTAGCCGGCCACCAGCTCCGACTCGGCCTCGGGGAGGTCGAAGGGGGTGCGGTTGCCCTCCGCCAGCTGGGAGGCGAAGAGGATGAAGAAGGCCACCAGCGCCGCCGGGTTGCGGAAGAGGAACCACTCCCAGGGCCAGCCGCCCTGGGCGCGGATGATCCCCTGCATGGAGAGCGTCCCGGCCATCAGCACCGGGGTCATGATGGCCAGGCCGGCCGGGATCTCGTAGGAGATCACCTGGGCCGCGGAGCGCATGCCGCCGAAGAGCGCCCACTTGGAGTTGGAGGACCAGCCGCTGAGCAGGATGCCCACCACCACCAGGGCGGTCACCGAGGTGATGTAGAAGATGCCGACCCCCAGGTCGGCCATGATCAGGCTCTGGCCGAAGGGGAGGGCCACCAGGGTGAGGGCGAAGCCGGTGACCACGAAGTAGGGGGCGATGCGGAAGAGCAGCGCGTCGGCCTCGGCCGGGACCAGGTCCTCCTTGAAGAGGAGCTTCACGGCGTCGGCCAACCACTGCAGGAAGCCGGCGGCGCCCACGCGGTTCGGGCCGATGCGGCTCTGCATGCGGCCGGCCACCCGGCGCTCCAGCCAGGAGAAGATGCCGCCGAAGATGGCTCCGAAGTTGAAGAGCACGAAGGCGGTGATTACGAAGGCCAGCGCGTACACCACCTGGGTGCCGCCCCAGGAGGCCGGGTCGTGCCCCAGCTGCTCGCGCACGAAGGCGTCCAGCATGGGCTGCTGGATGAGCGGGGTGAGGAACAGGACCCCGGCGAAGAGCGCGCCGGGGAGGCCCAGCGCCGCGGCCACGGTCACCGCGACCAGCAGGCGGGCCGTGGACTTCTTGGGGAAGGCGAAGGCGGTCTTGAACATGGCTATCGGTCCGTCTCCGGGGCGACGACGTCCAGACTGGCAATGAGGGCGACCAGGTCGGCCACCATCAGGCCGCGCGAGATCTTCTCGATGATCCCCATGGCCAGGAAGGAGCCGGTGCGGGCCCGCACCCGCCAGGCGCGCTCGGTGCCGTCGGAGACCACGTAGTAGGCCATCTCGCCGCGGGCCGACTCCACCCGGGCCAGGGCCTCGCCGGCCTCGGGCTTGGGCTTGCGGGGCACCTTGGCGGTGATCTCGCCGGCGGGGATCTTCTCCAGGGCCTGGCGGACGATCTTCGCCGACTCGGCCATCTCCTGGACGCGCACGTAGTAGCGGTCGAAGCAGTCGCCCTCGGTGCCGCGGTAGCCGTGGGCCACCGGCACCGCGAACCGGAAGTCCTGGTAGGCGCCGTAGGGCGCGTCGCGGCGCAGGTCCCAGTCCACCCCGGAGCCGCGCAGGTTGGGGCCCACCAGCCCGTAGTCGATGGCGTCCTCGCGGGTGATGACGGCCACGTCGGCGAGGCGCTTCACGTAGATCTCGTTGAAGCTGATGAGGCGGTCCCACTCCTGGATGAGGGTGTCGAAGTGGTCCAGGAAGCGCATGGTCCGGTCGCGCCAGCCGGCGGGCAGGTCGAACGCCACGCCGCCGATGCGGTGGTAGTTGTAGGTGAGGCGCGCGCCGCAGAGGGCCTCGAGGAGGTCGTTCACGGTCTCGCGCTCGCGGATGGCGTGGAGCAACGGCGTCACCGCCCCGATGTCGGTGGCCATGGTGCCGACCGAGACCAGGTGGCTGGCGATGCGGCACAGCTCGCAGGAGATGGCCCGGAGGTACTGGGCCCGCGGCGGGGCCTCGATCTTGAGCAGCCGCTCCACCGCCAGGGCGTACCCCTCGTTGGCGAACATGGCGGCCACGTAGTCGATGCGGTCGGTGTAGGGCATGAAGCCCGGGTAGCCGACCATCTCGCCGATCTTCTCCAGGGAGCGGTGCAGGTAGCCGATGTCCGGGATGGCCCGCTTCATCACCTCCCCGTCGGTCTCGACGAGGAAGTTGAGCACGCCGTGGGTCGAGGGGTGCTGCGGCCCGAAGTTGAGCAGCATCTCCTCGTTGTTGCGGTCGACGCGGCGGAGGATGAGCTTCTCCATGGCGGTCTCCTACGCCTTGGGGACCGCCGGCGAGGGGACGGGCGCCGCCGGGGCCGCGGCCGGGGCGGGCGGCGCGGGCGGGTTGGTGCGGGCCCGCTCGGCCAGGCGGAGCTCGTCGAGCCGGCGCAGCTCCACCAGCGGGTTCTCGCGGAGGTTCGGGACCCCGTGGTAGCCGCCGGCCTCCTGGTAGTCCTTGCGCAGCGGGTGCCCCACCCAGTCGTCGGGAAGGAGGACGCGGCGCAGGTCGGGGTGGCCGGTGAAGGTGACGCCGAAGAGGTCGTAGACCTCCCGCTCCATGAAGTTGGCGGCCTTCCACACCCCCTCCACCGAGGGGACCACCGGGCCCTGGCGGTCGGCCTCGACCTTGAGCACGATGCCGTGCCGGTGCCGGTAGCTGAAGAGGTGGTAGACGACCTCGATGACGTTGCGCTTGGGCCAGTCGACGGCGGTGAGGTCCTCGCAGAAGTCGAGCTCCAGGCCCGGCTCGGACTTGAGCCAGCGGCAGACCTCGACCACCCGCCCGGCGGCGACCACGCAGAAGGGGTCCACCCTGGGCTCGGAGAGCGGGCCGACGGCATCGCCGAGGCGCGCCCTGAGCCTCTCGTGGATCTCGTTCGTGGTCATCGCTCGCGGTCCTCAGATGGGTCGAGGCGAGCGGCCCGCCTTGACGCGCGCCAGCTCGCCCCGTCC
>DASRTO010000358.1:0-4560 GCA_035655915.1 Anaeromyxobacteraceae bacterium | reverse complement strand
CGACCGCGTCCGGCTTCACCGACACGGCCGAGGCCAGCGTCGGCGTCGAGAGCTGGTCGGGCGGGTGGGTCGAGCCCAGCTCCCCGCTGGCGTTGGTGCCCCAGCCCCACAGCTGCGGATCGGGCGTCCCGGCGGTGATGGCCAGGGAGAACTGGTTTCCGGCCGCGATGGCCAGCGCCCCGGTGAGCGAGGCGATCGTGGTCGGGGTCGCCACGCTGACCCCGGTGGGGAACGGCTCGGCCACGGCATCGCCGATCTGCCCGTAGTCGTCGGCGCCCCAGCAGCTCACGGCGCCGCCGCTCGCCAGGGCGCAGGAGTGGTACCGCCCGGTCGTCACCGAGGCGATCCCCGACAGGGAGGGAACGCGTAGCGGTTTGTTGTTGAAGTTGGTGTCGGGCTGTCCAAGGCCGAGCTGGCCGCGGTCGTCGGCGCCCCAGCACCAGACCTCGCCGGTGGCGGCCCGGGCGCAGGTGTGGCCGCCGCCCGGCGCCAGCTGGGTGAATCCGCCGGTGGGGACGTTGGTCACCGGCTGGGGGTAGTCGTAGTAGGGAGCGGTGAACCCGGCCCCCACCTGTCCCTCGGAGTTCCTGCCCCAGCAGTAGGGCGCGCCGTTCTGGATGGCGCAGGTGGTGTACGCACCCGCCGACACCTGGGTCACCCCCGAGGCCAGGCCGGCGACGTCGACGGGAAGCGGGCTGTCCTGGTAGAGCCGGTCGTCGCGGCCGAGCTGCCCCTGGTCGTTGGCGCCCCAGCACCTGAGCTGGCCAGAGGTGGCCGGCGGCTGCGCCAGGATGGCGCAGGTGTGGTACCAGCCCGTCGCCACCGAGAGCGCCCGGCAGCAGCCGGTGGCGCACTGCAGCCAGCCCGGGTCGCACTGGTAGCCGCAGGTGCCGCCCGCCTCACAGAGGGGCGTGGCGTTGGCCACCGAGAAGCCGGCCGCGCAGTCGGTGCAGGCCGAGCCCGTGCCGCAGCTCGCAACCGTCCCCTGGCAGATGGAGACGAAGCTCCCGCCGTTGTGGTCCACCAGCGTGTCGCCGCAAGCCGCCGCGGCCAGGGCCAAGGCCAGGAAGGCCGGGCCCGGTCCCCTGCCGCGGATGGTCCGCGTCGCGACCGCAATGAGCCGATCGATCATGGGTCGACCCTCAGAACCCGTACAGCTGCAGGATGATCCCGACCGTCCCGGCCGGGCGGAAGACGGTGTCGCCGTTCAGCTTGAAGGCCTGCGCGCCCACCGAGGCGTCGAGGCCGAGCCGGACCGGACCCAGCGGATAGGTGGCCATGACCGCTGCGCCGCCCCAGCCGACGCCGGAGGCGAAGCTCTCCCGGTCGGGCAGGCGCTGAGTGGCGTAGCCCCACCCCAGCTCCGGGCCGGCCTCGAGGAGGAAGCGCGAGGCGGTGAGTGGGAAGAGCGCCGCGGCGGCACCGCCGAAGTAGAGGAAGTCGTAGTGGAGCCACTGGTCGGTGACCGACTTCCCCATGGCGTCGAAGCGGACCCTGAGGCCCACCGACCCGAGCTCCTGGCGCAGGCCGATGCGAGCGAAGGGGGCCACGCCGAAGCCGGGCAGGTCCATGGAGGCGACGCCTGCGCCGGCGTAGAGGACGCCGGGCATGGGGCCGCCCTTGGCCCGCGCCATCTCGTAGCGGGTGGGGACCAGCGGGGGCAGGTCGAGCGACTGGCCGCTGGCCAGCGTCAGGCTGGCGGTGGCCCGGCCCTCCTGGGCCCGCCGCTCCACCGCGTAGCGGCCGGCCGGCAGCGCCAGCGACAGGCGCGCCGCCTGCCCGGGCACCTCGGCCAGGAGCGCCCTCGGCCCCTTGAGGACGTAGAGCGTCCCCGGGTCGGCCGGCAGCGTGAGGCGCGCCTCGGCCCGGCGCAGGTCGGCCAGCACCACGTCGCCGCGCCCCGACATCTTGAACTCGTAGGTGGGGTGCTGCGGGCCGACGCGCGTGCCGGCGGTCCCCGAGACGGTCTGGGCCGCCGTGTAGCGGAAGGCCTCGGCCAGCGTCACCAGGCCGTCGCCGTCGGCGTCGCCCGCCCCCCGGAGCGCCACCTCCAGGTGGTGGGTGAAGAAGCTGCCGCCCAGCGCCGCCGACTCCTGGGCCGCCTCCCCCACGGCGGTGGAGGCGATGAAGGCGGTGCCCCGCACGCTGTCCTCCGGCGGCAGCGCGAAATCGAGCGCCGGCGCGGCGGTGGCCCCCTTCACCTGGGTGAGGCCCCCCGACTCGCAGGCGTCCACGATCACCACCTTGGCCTCGGCGCTGGAGCGCGCCACCAGGGCGCGCAGCTCCTCCCACCCCATCACGTCCGAGCCGAGCTCCAGCCCCTCGGCGCCGGCGTGCCCCGAGTAGTAGACCACCAGCAGCGCCTTCTCGCCGGCGGTGCGGGAGAGCGCCATCTTGGCCTCGACGGCGGCCAGCGCCTCTCGGAGCTGGCGCGCCCCGGCTCCCTGGAGGAGCGCCACCCGGTCCTCGGCGAAGTCGCCCAGCTCCACCAGGGTGCGCCGGAAGCCCAGGGCGTCCTTCTCGGCGAAGAACAACGGCTGGCGCCCGGCGCCGCCGCGGTCGTTTCCCACCACCACCGCGAAGCGCGCCGCCGCGGCGGCGGCGGTGGGGAGGAGGAGCAGGGCGGCGAGGGCGGCTCGGGCCTTGGTCACGGGCGCTTCTCGAGGAGGAGCGTAGCCTGGACCGCGCCGCGGGGCAGCCCCCTGAGCACCTTCCCGGAACGGACCGCCACGGCGCCGCCGCCGGCGGTCTCGCGCACCGAACGCTCAAGCCGGGTGAAGGGCAGCGCCCCGGGAGCGCACACCGCGAAGAGCCGCTCCGGGCCGGGCCGGCCGTCGAGGACCGCCCCGCCGGGCAGGGCGCCACCGTCCCGCATCTCGGCGCCGCCGTCGCCCTGGGCCGGGAAGAGGCGGGAGACCTGGCCGCCCGCGTCGACCGAGACCACCCACAGCCGGCAGGGCACCGGCGGCTGCACCCGGAACCGCAGGGCCCCGGCGGCCGGGACCTCGCCGCCGTCCGGCACCGCCCGGGCGCCGGCCGGGCCCGCCACCCAGGCCGTGAAGGGGAAGCCCTTCTGGCCCACGTAGTCGGACGGCGGGCCCCAGAGGATCGCCACCGCCGCGGCCGCGGCCACCGGAGCGAGCCACAGGGACAGGCGCCAGGGGCGCCGGGCGGCGGCCCGCTCGGCGGCCTCCTCGATGGCCCCCACCGTGGCCGGATAGACGAGCCGCCGGAACTCCTCGCCCTCGGCCTCCATGCGGGCCACCCGCTGGCGGCAGGCGGGGCAGACCTCGAGGTGCGCCCCGAGCGGCGAGCGGTCGGGGTCCCGGAGGTGCCGCTCCAGGGCCAGGTCGGATGGGCAGCGCGGGTTCATGGCTCGCTCCTCGCCAGGAACTTCCTGGCGTTGCCGAGGAAGCGCTCGAGCTTGCGGGTGACGGTGCGCCGGGAGATGCCGAGCGCCTCGGCCACCTCCTCGCGCTCCATGCCGTCGACGAAGACGCCGACGGCGATGGCCTGGGTGGTGCCGTCGAAGCGCGAGAGCACCTGCTGGGCCAGCTGGCGATCGGGATAGCGGTCGGGATGCCCGTCCGGCGGCGCCCCCGGCGAGACCTCCAGCGCCGGCTCCAGGGCGTCCTCGCCGCGGCGGGCGGCGTCGCGGCGGAGGTTCAGGCAGTGGTTGGTGGCCACCCGGTAGATCCAGGGCAGGGCGGTCTCCCGGTCCTTGAGCCGCTTCATGTCCCGCACCAGCTTCACGAAGACCTCCTGCGTGGCGTCGCGAGCCGCCTCGCGGTCCCTGAGCAGGCGCAGGCAGCGCCGGTACACGGCCGCGCCGTGCTCCCGGTACAGCCGGGCCGCCTCGTCGCGAGGGTCCGACAACGCCGCCTCCTGCCGGGATGACACCCGCCGCTCCCACGGCGGGACAGTGATGTTCTTACCTCTGGAGCGGCCCCGGGGCCGTGCCCGGAGAGCGGGCACCCCCTGCCCGCAAAACGGGCAGGGCGGGCGCCCGGTTGGCTGATCCGGCCGGTTCGGGGCGTTCCGCCGTGGCACGAGCCGTGCTACCCGAACCGGCCGTAACCTCCCCGCCCGCTCAGGCAAAAGGACAAACGAGATGGCCAACCTCACCCCGAAGCAGGTCCTCGACCTCATCAAGGAGAAGAAGGCGGAGTTCGTAGACCTCAAGTTCAACGACTTCCTCGGCATCTGGCAGCACTTCACGGTCCCCATCGACGAGCTCTCGGAAGCGGTGTTCGAGGAGGGGCTCGGCTTCGACGGCTCCTCGATCCGCGGCTGGCAGGCGATCCACGCCTCGGACATGCTGGTGGTCCCCGACCCCAACACCGCCGCGATGGACCCCTTCATGGCGCACCCGACGCTGTCGCTCATCTGCAACGTCGTCGACCCCATCACCAAGGAGCCGTACTCGCGCGACCCGCGCAACATCGCCATCAAGGCGGAGAAGTACCTCAAGTCCACCGGGCTCGGGGACACCGCCTACTTCGGCCCGGAGCCCGAGTTCTTCATCTTCGACGAGGTCCGCTACGACGCGGGCGTGAACCA
>DASRTO010000357.1:0-3258 GCA_035655915.1 Anaeromyxobacteraceae bacterium | reverse complement strand
GATACGCATGGGTCGCGGCACTAGCTCGGGCCGGGCCCGCCCGCCGGGCCGGCCCGGTCGCGGCCCAGGAGCGCCCGCAGGAAGCGGCCCGAGCGGGCCAGGCCGCCGGGCGAGCCGTGGCCGGCGAGGGGAAGCCCCCGGCGCGGGACGAAGGCCGCCGCGGAGGGATCCTCCGGGTCCCAGGCCAGCGCCAGGCCGCGGGCCTCCATGGCCGCGAAGAGCGCCTCCCAGCCGCAGCGGTCCCCGCCGCCGTGGCCGGAGGCGAAGGCCGGGGCCCCCTCGGCGAGGGCCGGGGAGAACCCGTGCTCGCCGGCGAAGTGGATGATCTCGCCACGGTCGCTGGTGGCGCGCTTCATGGCGTCCTCCCGGACTCTGGCCAGCCTCCGCGATCCCCTGGTTCGGACTGTAGCGCCCCGGCGCCGACGGCGCCAGGCGATGGCGAGGCGATGGCGGACGACGCGTCGGACGGCGGCGGTGGCGCGGACCCGGCCGGGCGTATGATGCCGCGGTGCACGCCCACGACTGGCTCCTGCTCTCGGCCGCCGGGCTCGGCGCCGGCGTGGTCAACGCCATCGCCGGCGGTGGCTCCCTCCTCAGCTTCCCGGCGCTGCTCGTCACCGGCATGCCCTCGGTGACCGCCAACGCCACCAACACCCTGGCCATCTGGCCGGGGACCCTTTCCAGCGTCTGGGCCTACCGCCGGCTCATCGCCGGGGAGCGCCACCGCGCCTGGGTGCTCACCTGGCCCTCGATGGCCGGCGGGCTCGCCGGCTCGGTGCTGCTCCTGCACACCCCGGAGAAGGCCTTCCGGGCGGTGGTGCCCTGGCTCATCCTCTTCGCCTGCGCCCTGCTGGCCATGCAGGGGCCGGTGGCGCGGCTGGTGGCCCGGGCCGTCCCCAGCGAGGGGGAGCGGGTGCCGGCGGCGCTGTGGGTGGCGCAGCTCCTCATCTCGGTCTACGGCGGCTACTTCGGCGCCGGCATCGGCATCCTCATGCTGGCGGCCATGGCCATCTTCCTGCCCGACACGCTCCAGCACGCCAACGCGCTCAAGGTCCTCTTCTCCATGCTCATCAACGGCGTGGCGGCGGTGTACTTCATGGCGGTGGGGGCGGCCAGCCTGCCAGAGGCCGGGCTCATGGCCCTGGCGTCCACTGCCGGCGGCTACGCCGGCGCGCACCTGGCGCAGCGGCTGCGGGCCGACGTGCTGCGGGCGGTGGTGGTGGCCTACGGCGTGGCGGTGGCGCTGCGGCTCTTCCAGACGCTTCCGTAGGCTCAGGCCGACTGGATGGCCCTGGAGCAGGAGATGAGCGCCTCGAGGGCGTTGGTGGTGGTGAGGATCCCCACCAGCTGGTCCTTCTCGTCTACCACCAGGACCCCGTTGAGCTTGCGATCGTGGAGCAGCTTGGCCACGTCGGCGATGTCGTCCTCGGGCCTCACCTTGTGCGGCTTGGGGTTCATGGCCGCCGAGACCGGAGTCCGCGCCAGCAGGTAGTGCACCTCCCAGGTGTCGAGGGAGGTGGCCTTGGAGGGCGTGAAGTCCTTCAGCGCCTTCTCGGTGACCACCCCCACCAGCTTCCCCTTCCGCATCACCGGGAGGCGCCGGATGTTCTTCTCCCTGAGGAGGTGGACGGCCTCCACGATGGTGGCGGCATCCTCGATGGTGATGGGATTCGGCGTCATCCAGCGGCGCACCTTGGTCATGTCCTTGTCCATGGCTCACATCCCCAGGAAGGCCTTCTCGACGCGCTCGTCGTCGAGGAGCTGCCGCCCTGAGAGTACCACCCTGCCGGTCTCGAGGACGTAGGCCCGATGGGAGACCTCGAGCGACTGGTAGACGACGAGCGCCCGCCGCCTGGGAAGGCGCGGGCGCCCCTGACGAAGCACCGCGGGGTTCCACGTCATCCGGGGGTGCCGGGGTGGCTGCTGGCCGCCCCGGGGCCCGGCCGCCGCCGCTAGAACGTGTAGCGCGTCCCGAGACCGATCGCCATGGGGTCGGCGCCCGCGGGCGTGCCGCCCGCCACCGCCGGCGAGCCGCCGATGGTGAAGGTGTACTGGGCGTTCGGTTTGTTGGTGATCTGCGCGTAGTGCAGGTACACGTTGAGGCTCGGGGCGATCCAGTAAGCGTAGCCCAGGGCGAGCATGCTGGCGCCGAAGTCGGTGGCGTCGACGGTCGCCAGTACGCCCGGCGCGGCTACACCTGTGAGCTTGCCGTCGTCGGCCGTGCTGTAGCGGGCGCGGAGCTCGTGGTCTCCGAACCGGAGCTTGAGCGCCACCTGCCAGGCGAGGCGCACGTACTTCGTCGCCGCGCCGACGGCAGTGGCGTCCTTCTGCTCCAGGGTAAGCTGGTCGGCCATGGCGCTCAGGGTGGCGTTGCCGCCCGTGAAGTCGAACTGGTAGCCCGCGCCCGCGCGCCAGGCCCAGTCGGTGCTGTGCTGGGCGCTGGTGTTCGGCGCGCCGTTGATGGCGACGAGGGCATACCCGTCATGGTGCGTCTCGTAGGCGGCCAAGATCGAGAACGGGCCGTAGTCCCAGTTCAGCACCGCGCCAGCCAGCCAGGGATCCCGGGTGGCGTTCGGGGTCATGAACTCGTTGACCGAGTACTGCAGCTTCAGGCTCACGCCGTAGAACTTGGGCGACCAGTACCCGACGCTGTTCTGGGCCCGGATGTCGAAGCCGGTGATCCTGGGGTCGTTGGTCGATGCCCATGCGCCGCTACGGTAGTTGAAACCCGGGCTGCCCATGATGCTCTGGAAGCCGTAGACGTCGGTCTTGTTGAAGGGGTCGTCGGCCTTGGTGCCGTAGGCGGCGGCCTTGAAGGGCGTGTCCCAGTTCCCGTACCACAGGGTGCCCCAGTTGCCGGTGAGGCCGATGCGGCTGTTGCGGTTGCAGAGTACGGCACCGGCGATGCCATCCCCGGAGGCGGCCGTCTCGCACTGGTAGGTCGCGCCGATGTAGTCGTCCACCTTCAGCGTGCCGCGGATGCCGATGTTGGACGAGTCGAACGAGACCGAGGTGCGGCCAGCCACGTCCTCGGTCGGGGTGGTGGCGCCGGTGGCGGTGGTGTAGTGGAGGTTCGCGTCCAGGGTGCCGTAGATGCTGTAGAGCGGAGGCTTCGGGGGCTCGGCCGGCGCCTGGGCCAGCGCCAGGAAGGGGAGGGCTGCGAGAGCGACTGCCACGGAAAGGAACTTCATGGGACGGCGTCTCATGCGTTCTCCTTGTCGGTTGAGGTGCTTCGCGGCGAAAAGCCGGCGCCGCGCG
>DASRTO010000356.1:0-8171 GCA_035655915.1 Anaeromyxobacteraceae bacterium | reverse complement strand
CTGGTCCGTCCCGTCCCCGCCGAGCCGTGGGGCGATCCCTCCCGGCGGGCCCAGCTGGAGCGGGACCTCTCGCGGGCCGGCGACATCGAGCACCCCCATGTGGCCCGGCCCATGGGCCTCGAGGAGTCCGGGGGCGGCGCGGCGACCATCGAGGCCTGGGTGGAAGGGGAGCGCCTCTCGGAGGTGCTGGCCATCGGGGGGCGCATGCCGCCGGTGGTGGCGGCCCGGATCGTGGCCGACGCCTGCGCCGGGGTCCACTTCGCCCACGAGGGCGCCGGGGACGGCTCGCTGGTCCACGGCCACCTCCGCCCCGAGGCGCTGCTGGTCTCCCGTTCCGGGTCGACGCTGGTGTGCGGCTTCGGCAGGGCGGCGCTGGAGGGGGCCCGTCCGCTGCGGGAGCGCCTGCCCTGGGTGAGCCCGGAGCAGCTCCTGGGCGGCCCCGGCGCCGCGGATCGGCAAAGCGACGTCTTCCTGCTCGGCCTGGTGCTCCACGCCTGCCTCTCCGGCGAGGCGCCCTTCGCCGGCGAGCCCGACGTCGAGGAGGCGGTGCTGGACGGGCGCCCGGCGCCGCTCGAGCCCCTGGGCGTGCCCCGGGCGCTGGCCGAGGTGGTGGAGCGGGCCACCGCCCGCAAGGCCTCGGAGCGGCACGCCAGCGCCGCCGAGATGGGCCGGGCGGTGGAGCGGGCGGTGGAGGAGCTGGCGCCGCCGAGCGCGGTGGCGGCCTGGCTGGACGTGCTCCTCCCGGTGGAGGAAGGGACTCGGGCCGAGCGGCGCAAGCTTCTCGACGGCGCCACCTCGGGGCGGCCGCCCTCGGCGGGCGGCGAGGGCCCGGCGAAGACCGACGCCGCGCCCGCTCCCCCGGCGGCGCTCGAGATCGGCGACGAGCACATCGTGGGCGCGCTCACCCCGGCTCCGCTGTCTCCGCCCCTCCCCCCGCCGAGCCTGATGCGCACCGCGGACATCGTGGTGGATGCGGGCTCTCCGCCGGCCCAGCTCAGGCGCACCGCGGACATCGTGCCGGCGCCGGCGCCCGGGCCGGATCTGGTCACCACCCGCGAGATCGTGGGCGAGGGGTCGGCCCCCTTCATGGTGGCCCGGCCGCCCGCCCCGCCGCCCGAGCCGGCGCGGCGGGATCGGGCCACGGCCACCCTGGCGGTGGGCATCGCCGTGGCCGGCCTGGCCATCGGCTTCGGCCTGGCGCGGCGCGGTGGGGAGACGCCGCCTCCGGCTCCTTCGCCGGCGGCGGTCGCTCCCGTGGCTCCCGCTCCGGCGCCGGCCGAGGCCCCGGCGCCGAGCGCCGCCCCCGTCCCGGCGCCCCGCGTCGAGCCGCCGCGTCGCGAGCCGCCGGCCCCCCCCTCCATCGAGGTCGCCGCCGATCCCGCCGGCGACATCTACGTGGACGGTAAGCGAGCCGGCCGGGCGCCGCTCACCCGGGCGGTGAGCCGCGGCAGGCACAAGGTCCGCCTGGTGGACAAGGCGAGCGGCGTGGACGTCACCAAGGTGGTGGAGGTCAGGGGCCCCCGCACCCCGGTCCGGTTCGCCCTGGGCAAGGGTACGCTCACCGTGACTGCGCCCGAGGGGGCGGCCATCTTCCTCGACGGCCGCAGGGTCGGTACCGGCGGCGTGGTGGACCTGGCGGTCTACCAGGGGTCGCACCACATCACCGTCCGGCTGGGGCAGGCCAGGAACGACCACGACTTCCGCATCGGCCCCGGCGAGACCTACAGCTACGACGTGGAGAAGACCGGTCCCTGACGCCGGCGCGCGCTCCAGGAAACCCTTGTACCCCGGTCGGGAGCCGACTAATCTGCACCCGTCCCGGCCGGGCCCCCTGGGCCATGGCCACCGCGCGCGCCTTCGCGCGCCGCCCCCGACAGCCACGCCGAGGAGCCGAAGCATGAAAGCCGTCGTCCGACCGGTCACCCTTGCCTTCCTGGGCGCGCTTCTCGGCGCATGCTCGGGACGGGGCGAGAAGGCGAGCCTGCCGCCGGTGACCCCGGCGGTGCGGGCGGTGCGCGTGGCCAAGCCCGCCACCCGGCTGGAGACCGGCCTGGGGCGCGCCACCGGCGCCATCCGCGCCCGCGAGGACGCCACCCTGGCCGCCAAGGCCACCGGCCAGATCAGGCGCATCCGGGTGGAGGTGGGCGACCGGGTCCGCGCCGGGGCGCCCCTGGTGGAGATGGACCCGACCACCTTCCGCATCCAGGCCGAGAACGCCCGGGCCATGGAGCGCCTGGCCCAGGCCAACCTGGCCGAGGCCGAGCGTGAGCTGGCCCGATCCAAGGTGCTCTTCGACCAGGGCAGCCTGCCCCAGGCCGGCTGGGACAAGGCCCAGACCGGGCGCGAGCTGGCGGCGGCGCAGCTCGACCAGGCGCGGGCCGCGGTGCGGGCCGCCCAGCAGGCCGTCACCGACACCGTCATCGTGGCCCCCTTCGCCGGGATGGTGACCGCCCGCTGGCGCAACGCCGGCGACACGGTGACCCTCATGCCGGTGACGCCCATCCTGGCCATCACCGACGTCGACCACCTGGAGGCCAAGCTGGCGGTGCCGGAGGCCATCGAGTCCTTCGTCAGGCCGGGCGGGCGCGTCGACGGGGTGACCACCCCGGGCGGCCAGCGCTTCAAGGCGGTGGTGCGGGTGAAGGGCGGGGTGGTGGACCCGGCCACCCGCTCCATCGAGGTGCTGGCCGACGTGGCCGAGGTGGAGGGCCCGGCGCTGCGGCCGGGCACGCTGGTGAACATCGACTTCGGTTCCTTCGGATCCGGAGGCGAGATGTTCGTGCCCACCAGCGCGGTCCGGGCCGATGGGGAGAAGAGCTACGTGCTGGTGGTGGCCAGCGGCAAGGCCGAGCGGCGCGACGTCGAGGCGTCGCCGGTGAACCCCGGCACCATGGCGGTCAGGAAGGGGCTCGACGCGCAGGCCGACGTGATCGTCGATCCCGGAGCGCTGGCGCCGGGCGACCCGGTCACCTTCCTGGCCGACTGAGGGGAGGCGCCGTGATCCGCACCTTCATCTCCCGCCCCGTCTTCACGGGGATGCTGACCCTGGCGGTGATCGTCTTCGGGCTGACGGCCTACCCGCGCATCGGCGTGGACCAGTTCCCGGAGGTCGAGTTCCCCTTCGTCACCGTCACCACGGTGCTGCCCGGGGCGGACCCGGAGGCCATCGAGCGCACGGTCACCAAGCCGCTGGAGGAGGCCTTCAACACCCTGCCCGGCCTGGACCGGCTCCGCTCCGTCAACGTGGAGAACGTCTCCCAGGTGCTGATCGCCTTCGAGCTGGAGCGCAACGTGGACGTGGCCGCCCAGGACGTGCGCGACCGGGTGCAGGCCACCCTCTCCAAGCTCCCGGAGGAGATCCAGACCCCGGTGGTGCAGAAGTTCGACATCGGGGCGGTGCCGGTGGCGGTGCTGGCGGTCTCCGCCCCGCTCCCCATCGAGCGGCTCACCAGGGTGGTCGAGGACGAGGTGAAGCCGAGCCTGCAGCAGCTCCAGGGGGTGGGGGCGGTGGAGCTGCTGGGCGGGCGCAAGCGGGAGATCACCGTGGTGCTGAACCCGGCCCTCATCAAGGGGTACGGGCTCACGCCGGCCGACGTGGTGGGCGCGCTGCGGGCTCAGAGCGTGGACGTGCCGGGCGGACGCACCCTGGAGCCGGGGGTGGAGCGCTCGGTGAAGGTTGCCGGCGAGGCGCGGTCGGTGGAAGCGCTGCGGGCCCTGATCATCGCCAGCCCCATGGGCTCCCCCATCCGCCTGGGCGAGGTGGCCGAGGTGCAGGACGGGCCGGCCGAGGCCCGCTCCGCCGCCAAGCTGAGCGGCCAGAGCGCCATCGGCCTGGTGGTCCGCAAGCAGTCGGGCACCAACACCGTCCAGGTGGCGGAGCGGGTGAAGGAGAGCCTGGCCCGGGTGCAGGCGCGCCTCCCCCAGGGGAGCCGGGTGGCGCTGGTGGTGGACGGGGCGCGCTTCATCCGCTCCTCCATCTCGGCGGTGCAGGAGGACATGATCCTGGGCGGCGTGCTGGCGGTGCTGGTGGTGCTGCTCTTCCTGCGCAACCTGCGCTCCACCCTGGTGTCGGCGGTGGCGCTGCCCACCTCGATCATCGGCACCTTCGCGGTGATGAACGCGCTCCACTTCACCTTCAACGTCATCACCATGCTGGCGCTGACGCTGTCGATCGGCCTGCTCATCGACGACGCCATCGTGGTCATCGAGAACATCGTGCGCCACCTGGAGGAGGGGGACTCGCCCTGGGAGGCGGCGCGCAAGGGAGCCGGCGAGATCGCCCTGGCGGTGCTGGCGGTGACGCTGTCGGTGGTGGCGGTGTTCGTGCCGGTGGCCTTCATGGAGGGCATCGTCGGCCGGTTCTTCTACCAGTTCGGGGTCACCGTGGCGGTGGCGGTGCTCATCTCCTACGGCGTCTCCATGACGCTCACGCCCATGTTCTCGGCGCGGGTGCTGAAGGAGCACCAGGAGCACGGGAAGGTCTTCAAGGCCATCGAGAACGCCCTGGGCGCGGTGGAATCGCTCTACCGGCGGGCCCTGGCCTGGGTGCTGGCCCACCGCGGCCTCACCATCGCCGGCGCGGTGGCGGTGCTGGCGGTGACGGTGGCCCTGGGCTCGCTGCTCAAGTTCACCTTCCTGCCGCAGCAGGACATGAGCATGGTGAAGGTGACGCTGGAGCTGCCCAGCGGCACCGCCCTGGCCCAGACCGAGCGCGAGATCGACGCCCTGGCGGCGCAGGTCCGCAAGGTGCCGGGCGTGCGGGAGACCTTCGCCACCGCCGGCGGAGGGGCCCTGGAGGAGGTCAACAAGGGCGAGATCGTGGTGGACATGGTCCCCATCCGCCAGCGCACCTACGGCCAGGTGGAGTTCAAGGACTTCCTGCGCCGTACGTTGCAGGCCAGCCCGGCCGCGGTGCTCACGGTGCAGGACTACAACCCCATGGCCGGCGGCGGGAACCGGGCCCAGATCATCCAGTTCAACCTGCGCAGCACCGACCACCAGGCGCTGCTGGCGTCGGCGGAGAAGACCCGCCAGGTGATGCTCCGCCAGAAGGGCTTCGTGGACGTGGACACCACCTGGCGCAGCGGCAAGCCGCAGCTGGAGGTGGTCCCGGACCGGGAGCGCGCCGCGGCGCTGGGGATCCCGGCCGCCATCCTGGGGCAGAACGTGCGCGCCCTCATGGGCGGCGACAAGGTGACCGACTATCACGAGGGCGGCGAGACCTACGACGTCAAGGTGCGGCTGCCCCCGGCGGTGCTGGCCGACCCGGCGGCGGTGGGGGCCATGCCGGTGCGCTCGCCCAGCGGGCAGCTGGTGGAGCTGCGCAGCGTGGCCGCGGTGCGGCCCGCGCTGGGCCCCTCCCAGATCGACCACCAGGCGCAGATGCGCCAGATCACCCTCCTGGCCGACCTCAAGGACTACGCCCTCGGCGACGCCATGGGCTACCTGACCAGCTTCGGCAAGAAGGAGCTGCCGGCCTCGATCCAGTACGACTTCGAGGGGCAGGCGCGCGAGCTGGGCAAGGCCGGCAAGGCCTTCCTCGTTGCGCTCCTGCTCGGGGTGGTGCTGGTCTACATCATCCTGGCGGCCCAGTTCGAGAGCCTGGTCCACCCCTTCACCATCATGATGGCGCTGCCGTTCGCGGTCATCGGCGGCATCGCCGGGTTGCTGCTGGCGCGCCAGTACATGTCGATGATGGGCATGATCGGCTTCATCATGCTCATGGGCCTGGTCACCAAGAACGGCATCCTGCTGGTGGAGTTCACGAACCAGCTCAGGGCCCGCGGCAAGTCCACCCTGGAGGCGCTGATGGAGGCCGGCCCCATCCGCCTGCGCCCCATCCTCATGACCTCGGTGGCCATGATCGCCGGCATGATCCCGGTGGCGCTCGCCCGCGGCGACGGCGCCGAGACCCGCGTCCCCATGGCGGTGGCCATCATCGGCGGCCTCGTCACCTCCACCGCGCTCACCCTGGGCATCGTGCCGGTGGTGTACTCGCTCGTCGACAGCGCCAGGAACCGGGTCATGCGCCGCGCGAAGCGCGAGACGCCGGCCGCGGCGCAGGCCGGGGAGGCGGCGCACGCGCCGGCGGCCGACGCCGCCGCGGCCATCCGCGAGACCGCCGAGCGGGCCCGGGAAAGGGCGGCGTCCTGAGCGCCCGGCTTGGCCCCGCCCCCTGGGCGGAACGGTCTTCGTAATCCGGACGGGTGCATGGCACGCCTGGCCCGGCTGCGCGAAGCTGCCGGGCGTTTGCGCGCCGCTTTGGTCCTGGCCTACACTCCGCCTGCGCCCCAGCCTGGGTATTGCGGGGAAGAGGTCATGAAGGGGACGCAGAGAGCCCTGCCCCTGACGCCGCGTGCCGTCGCGCCGGCCGCTCCCGCCGACCTTCTCTCGGATCTGCTCTCGACCGTCCGCATCTCCGGGGCGGTGCTGTTCCGCGCCGAGTTCCGCGAGCCCTGGGCCATCGCGGTGTGCGACGGCGCGCACCTGGCGCGGGCCCTTCCCTTCCGGACCGAGCGCGTCATCCCGTTTCACGTCATCGCCACCGGAAGCTGCTGGCTCGACGTCGGGGGCCAGCGGACGTGGCTCTCGGCTGGCCAGGCCTTCCTCCTGCCCTACGGCGATGGCCACACCCTCGGCGGCAAGGAACCCGCCCCCATCGTCCCGGAATACTCGGTGTTGCCGCCGCCGCCCTGGTACGAGGCGCAATTCCTCCGCCACGGCGGTACCGGCGCGCTGACCGAGATCATCTGCGGATTCGTCCACTGCGAGGAACCGATCTTCGATCCGTTCCTCCGCGGGTTGCCCACCCTGCTCCACGCCAATCCCGCCGGCGGCGCGGCGGCCCAATGGCTCGAGACGACCATCGGCTTCACCGCCGACGAGGCGAGAGGCGCGCCTCCGGGAGCCCGATCGATCCTGTCGCGCCTCACCGAGCTGATGTTCGTGGAAGTCCTCCGCAGCCACCTGCGAGCGCTGTCCCCGGGACAGGTCGGCTGGCTCGCCGCCCTGAACGACTCCGTCGTCGGGCCCGCGCTCAGGTGCTTGCATGCGGCGCCGCGCGAGGAGTGGACGGTGACGCGGCTGGCGCGCTCGTGCGGCGTCTCGCGCACGGTGCTGGCGGAGCGCTTCACGCACCTGCTGGAGCAGCCGCCCATGCAGTACCTCACGCGGTGGCGCCTCCAGATCGCAGCGCAACTCCTCAAGGCCAGGGACAGGCCGGTGAAGGTCGTCGCGGCGGAGGCTGGCTACGAATCGGAGTTCGCGTTCAGCCGCGCCTTCAAGCGGGTGTTCGGCCTGCCGCCGGCGGACTGGCGACGGCGCCGGGACGGCTCGTAGGGCGGGGGCTCGTCCCCCGCGGAAGCTCAACGCGGGTGATCGCCGCCATCAGAACGACACGACGCTCGACTCGCTGACCAGGCTCGCGAACCTGATGGGGTCCATGAACTTGGCGTTGAGGCGCTTGAGGTCCTCTTCCGTCACCCCACGGGCGACGCTGCAGGCCCCTCAGAGGAAGACGGGGATGTTCGCCTTGACGACCTTGTCGATCAGCTCGGGCAGAGGCGGGAAGCCCACGCCGTGGATGCTCTTGGCGACGGCTTCCTTGGCCATGCTGACGGCGTCCCCGAGCAGCGCCACCGTGCACTCCTTGTCGCCGCCGATGGCGCCCACGGCGGTGACCCATGCCAGCGCCGCCTTGGTGGGATCGTCGGTGGCGTGCGTCGCGACGGAAAGTATCCTGGCCACGTTCTCCTCCTAGGTCTTGGTGATGAAGAATCGGAAGACCGCCTGTCCATCCGATCCGTGCTCGGCGCCCTCCACCAGCTCGCAGGGAAAGCGCAGGTCGTTCATGAGATCGGGGATGGTGTATCTGGCCGGATAGTAGTCGAGGACCACCTCGAGGACTTCACCGGCCGCGAGCTCCTTCAGCGCCAGCCGGGTGTCGACCGTCGGCCCGGGGCACACCTGCCCTCGGAGGTCCAGCGTCCGGGAAACCTTGCGATCGATCATGGCCGCGATGCTAGGGCGCGCTCCGGCGCGGCGCCATGACCGCAAAGCCGGGAGGCATGTCCGAGACGCCGGAAGCCGAGGTGGCGCCTCGGCGTGTGGCGCGCCTCCACGCGACGTCGGCAGGCAACCGCTCATGCGGTCTCGCCGCCGTGGACCTCGCT
>DASRTO010000355.1:0-2611 GCA_035655915.1 Anaeromyxobacteraceae bacterium | reverse complement strand
CCAGGCCGGGGCCGCCACCGGCCGGCTCTCCTCCCAGGACCCGAACCTCCAGAACATCCCCATCCGCACCGAGCTCTCGAAGCGCATCCGCGCGGCCTTCGTGGCGCCGCCGGGGCGGCGGCTGCTCTCCGCCGACTACTCCCAGATCGAGCTGCGCATCCTGGCCCACTTCGCCAAGGACCCGGCGCTGCTGGAGGCCTTCCAGCGGCGCGAGGACGTCCACGGGCGCACCGCCGCCGAGACCTTCGGGGTGGCGCCGGACCAGGTCACGCCGGAGATGCGGCGCATCGCCAAGGTGCTGAACTTCGGCATCGCCTACGGGCTCTCGGCCTACGGGCTGTCGCAGCGCCTCGACATGCCCGGGGCCGAGGCCCAGGCCATCATCGACCGCTACTTCGCCCGCTACGCCGGGGTGCGGCGCTGGCTCGACGAGACCGTCGAGACGGCCCGGCGGGAGGGCGCGGTGCGCACTCTCTTCGGCCGCAAGCGCGAGCTGCCCGAGATCCGTTCCCGCAACCCCGGGCTGCGCCAGGCGGCCGAGCGCATGGCGGTGAACACGCCCATCCAGGGGACGGCGGCCGACGTGATCAAGATCGCCATGCTGCGCGTGGACGCGGCGCTCCGGTCGTCGGGTCTCAACGCCCGGCTGCTCCTGCAGGTCCACGACGAGCTGGTGCTGGAGGTGGCCGAGGGGGAGGCCGACCGGCTCGGAGAGCTGGTGCGGCGCGAGATGATGGGCGCCGCCGAGCTGGCGGCGCCGCTGGAGGTCGAGGTGGGGCACGGCCGGAGCTGGGCCGAGGCGCACTGATACCCGTGGTCGCACCAAGGCATCCGGCGGCGCCGCCGCCGGCGGGCCGCAAGGGCCCGCCCTACGAGCCGTAGGGCGGGGGCTCGTCCCCCGCCGGGGCTCGACGCGGACGATCGCCGCCATGGGGGACTGGGGCGTCGCTCAGGGCGGCGCGGGCGGGGCGCGGCCCAGGCCGGCGCGCACCTCGGCGACGAAGGCCTGCCAGTCGTCGGGCGTCACCACCACCTTCCCGTCGCCGGTGGAGAGCAGCACGTGGGGGCCGCGACGCCAGGCGTAGAGCTGGAACGGGCCCAGGGCGTCGGAGCGGTAGCGCCCGTAGCTCGCCTGGCCGAAGAGCGCCACCCCGGAGACGCGGCGCCAGCCGCGGAAGTCCTCGCGGCCGAGGGGGCGCACCTCCGACACCGTCGAGAGCGGGATGCGCTCTGGCCCGGCCCAGCGTCGCTCGATGACCACCTCGCCGCCAGCGACCGCCACCGAGCGCGGGGCCCAGGCCCATGAGGCGGCCATCACAGCGGCCAGCCCGAGCCCCACCGCGGTAGCCAGGCCCACCGGGAGGAGCCAGGGGCGCCGGGGCGCTGCCGGGCCGGCGGCGCCGGCCTCCGCGCCCGAGCGCACCGCGGGGGCGCGTGCCAGCACCTCCTCGACGAAGCGCGCCGGCGGCTCGGGGGAGAACACCCAGGTGTCGCGGGCGGTGGCCAGGCGCACCAGGCCCGAGGCTCGCGTGGCGTAGAGGCGGTACCGGCCCAGCCGCTTCGACCAGAAGCGGCCGTAGTAGCCGAAGAGCCCGCCCGAGCCCCAGAGGCGGACCGAGGCCCCCAGCGCGCCCTCGGGGAGGACCTCGGCGGCGCGGACCTCGCGGAGGGGGATCTCGACGGGCGCCAGGTGGCGCTCGACGCGGATCCGCCCCGCCTCCACGGAGAAACCTCGCGGGGCGAGCGCCCAGGCGAGCGCGGCGATGGCGCCGAGCAGGGCGGGGACGAGGAGCACCGGCGCGGGGAGTGGCCCCTCCGGGCCGGATTCCTGGAGCCAGACCCACCCGGCCAGGCCAGCGCCGACGACCAGGAACAGCGCCGTCGAAACCTTGAGCTTGCGGTCCCACGGAGATCGGTAGCGGGCCATGCCGGCATCATCGCGCCCGGGGAGCCCGCCCGGGAAGGCCCCGCCTGGCGGGCCGGGGCCGGCGCTCCGGCCGGCTGACTACTCCGGCTCCCCCGGCCTGCCGGCGCCGCCGCGGGGCCTCCCCGCCAGCGCCAGCGCCGTCGCGGCGTCCACCGATCGCAGGTGCAGGTCGCGTTGCGGGAACGGGATCTCGATCCCGGCCCGGCCCAGCGCGGCGTTCACATCCACCAGCACCTCGCTGGCGAGCGCCTGCCATTGCTCGAATTCGCCGGTCCAGAAGCGGAGGGTGAACTCCAGAGCGCTCTCGCCGAAGCGGAGGAAGAGGGCCACCGGAGGCGGGGAGGGGAGCACGCCCGGGCGCCCCTGCACCGCGCCGAGCAGCAGCTCGATGACCCGCTCCGGCGGCGTCCCGTAGGCCACCCCCACCGGCAGCTCGATGCGGCGGCGCCGGTCGGAGAGCGTCCAGTTGGTCACCTCGGCGGAGATGAGCGTGCCGTTGGGGACGATGACCTCGGCTCCGGGGAAAGTGCGCACCGTGGAGGAGCGCACCCCGATGCGGGTCACCTCGCCGGCGACCTGGCCCACCTCGATCACGTCGCCCGGCTGCACCGGCCGCTCGTAGAGCAGGATCAGGCCGGAGACGAAGTTGTTGACCACGTTCTGCAGGCCGAAGCCGATGCCCAC
>DASRTO010000354.1:0-3813 GCA_035655915.1 Anaeromyxobacteraceae bacterium | reverse complement strand
CCCCCCGGGCCGGGCCGGCGGGGGAGAATCGCCGCGCGCGGCCAGGAGGGGACGGCCGCGAGGAGGTCCGCATGGAATCCGCCCAGGTGCCGATGCGCACGCGCAAGCGGGTGGTGCTCATCGCCCACGACCGGCGCAAGGACGACCTGCTGGAGTGGGCGCGCTACAACGCCGCGGTGCTGCGAGAGCACGACCTGTCCGCCACCGGCACCACCGGCGCCCTCATCGCCGCCGGGGCCGGGCTGTCGGTGCAGCGCCTGCGCAGCGGGCCGCTCGGCGGCGACCAGCAGGTGGGGGCGCGCATCGCCGACGGCGAGGTGGACGTGCTCATCTTCTTCTGGGACCCGCTCGAGCCCATGCCGCACGACCCGGACGTGAAGGCCCTGCTGCGGCTGGCGGTGCTCTACAACATCCCCACCGCCTGCAACCGGGCCACCGCCGACTTCCTGGTGGCGGCGCCCCTCTTCCACGGCGAGTACCAGCGGCTGGTGGAGGACCACAGCGCCGCCCGGGAGGCGTGGCTGGCGGGGCGGGAGCCGGCCGGGTCCTGACCGGCGAGGGGGCGGCCGCCCCAGCCACACCCGCTACGGCTGGGTGCGGAGGAGCGGCCAGGCCCCGGCCGGGCCGCCGGGCGCGGGGAAGGCGGGCCGGGGCCGGCCCGCCGGCCCCACCCGGGGCGCGGGAGTTTCGGGTGCCGGGCCCGGACGGCGCGGATAATCACACGCCACCAGAGCGGCGGCCGCCGGGCCACCGGCGCTCCGCCAGGAGGAAGGGACATGAAGACCACGCAGCTCGCGGCCGCGGTCACGCTCTCGCTGCTCCTCGCGCCGGCGGCGCTGGCGGAGGCGCCCAAGGCGCCCAAGCCCGGGCCCGAGCACGAGCGACTGGGCTACTTCGTGGGGAAGTGGAAGTCGGAGGGGACCGTCGCCGAGAACCCGTTCATGCCGGCCGGGAAGGTGAGCGCCACCGACAGCTGCGAGTGGTTCGAGGGCAAGTTCGCGGTGGTGTGCCGCAGCCAGGGCAAGGGGCCCATGGGCGCGACCCGCGGGCTCGGCATCATGGGCTACAGCGCCGAGGAGAAGGCCTACGTCTACTACGGCGTGGAGAACAACCCCATGACCATGACCACCGTGCCGCGGGGAACGGTGGAGGGCGACACCTGGACTTACAGCGACGAGTCGAAGATGGGCGACAAGGTCGTGAAGTCCCGCTACGTCATCAAGCAGGTCGACAAGAAGTCCTACACCTTCAGGTACGAGATGCAGGGTCCCGACGGCCAGTGGAAGACCATCGTGGAGGGGAAGAGCACCCGGAGCTAGGGGCGCATCCACCCCGACGTCGCGTCGCCCCCCTCACGTCGAGGCCTGGGCCGGCGGCGGCGGTGGCGTCGCCCGGAGACCCTCGCCGCGTGCGACCTCGGCGGACGCCCCCTCGCCGGCCAGGTACTCGAGCGCCAGCTGCACCGCCACCGCTCCCTCGCCCACCGCGGAGGCGACGCGCTTCGACGATCCGTGCCGGACGTCGCCGGCGGCAAGGACGCCGGGCATGCTGGTCTCGAGGCGCAGCGGCGGGCGGGAGAGCGGCCACGTCCGGACGTCCACCGCGGACCCGGTGAGGACGTACCCCCGATCGTCGCGCTGGAGGGTCCCGGCGAGCCAGCCGGTGTTCGGGAGCGCACCGATCGCCACGAAGAGCACCTCGGCGGGAACCCAGTCGGTCGTGCCGCGCTCCCGATCGCGGACCGAGATCCGCTCCAGGCGCGGCCCGCCGCCCGCGTCCGCCACCTCCGCGTTCAGCCGCACGTCCACGTTGGCCGCGGCGCGAATCGGCCGCACCAGGTAGTCGGACATCCCCTTCTCGAGCGAGTCGGCGCGCACCACCAACGTCACCCGCCGCGCGTGCCTGGCGAGGTGCAGTACCGCCTGGCCGGCGGAGTTCCCGCCCCCGGCGACCGCCACGTCGCGGTCCTGTACCACCCGCGCGTCCGGCCCGGTGTAGAACACCCCTGCGCCGGCGAATCGCTCCAGGGAGGGGACCTCGAGCCTGCGGTAGCGCGCCCCGGTGGCGACGAGGACGGCGCGGGCCTCGATCTCGCGGCCGTCGGAGAGCGTGACCACGCGCGCGCCGCCCCGTTCCGAGAGGCGAGCCACCTCCCGGGCGAACACGTACTTCGCCCCGAACAGCCATGCCTGCTGGTAGGCCCGCTGGGTCAGCTGCGCGCCGGAGATGCCGCGCGGGAAGCCGAGGTAGTTGCGGATGAGCGAGCTCGAGCCCGCCTGGCCTCCGACGACGTCGCGCTCCACCACCAGCGTCCGCAACCCCTCCGAGGCGCCGTACACGGCCGCGGAGAGCCCGGCTGGACCGGCCCCGACCACCGCCAGATCGCAGGAGAGATCCTGGTGGCTCTCCCCGACCGCGTCCATGAGCTCGGCGTTGCTGGGGTCGGCGAGCGCCGTTCCGTCCACCAGGATCACCATCGGCAGCGCCGAGGGCTGCAGCCCCATCTCCGCGACGAGCCGGCTGGCCGCGGGGGAGCCGGCGGGGTAGAAGCCGTGGGGAATGCCGTTGCGCCCGAGCAGCTCGCGAAGCTCGTGCGACCGCGGCGAGAGCTCCTCGCCGATGACCCGGACCAGCTCCATGCCCGGCCGGTAGGCCTGCGTCCACTCGGCCAGGAACTCGCCCACCAGCGGGTAGAGGTGGACCTCGGCGGGAGACCAGGGCTTGTAGAGGTAGTTGTCGATCTCGCCCAGGGCACAGGCCTGGAGGATGGAGGGGGACGCCGTCCTGTCTCCCCAGGCCACCAGCAGCGCGCGCTTGGCGGACCGCGCCAGGCGACCCACCCGAGCGAGGAGGTCCCGACCGTTCATGTCGGGCATCCACTGATCGGCGATGGCGAGCGCCAGCTCCTCGCCGCTCGCCTTCATCTGGCCGATCGCCTCGAGCGCCGCGCGGGCCGACAGCTGGGGGACGACGCGGTAGTCGCTCCCGAACCGGCGGGTGAGCGCCTCCAGGAGGGCCGCCAGCTCCGCGGGCTCGTCGTCGACGAGGAGGATCACTGGTCGTTCGGGCATGGCGGACCTCCTCCTGGGACCTGGAGCGCGCAGGCGGGCATAACGCCGCCGCGGCCGGTGGCCGCGTCTTCCACCGGCGGCCCCCAAGCGGGATGGCGACCGCCACGGCGGTCAGCCGAGCGTCCTGACCAGCTCGTCCACCAGGGCCACGTACATGCGCCGGGCCTCGTCGGGCGGCGTCCCCCTGCGGGCCGCCCAGGCGTCCCACTTGGCGCGGCCGACGAGGTCCAGCATCCCGGGGCGGCTCCCCCGGGCGTCGCCCTCGGTGGCCTGCTTGTAGAGGGAGTAGAGCTCCAGCAACTGATCGTTGGAAGGGCGCCTCGAGAGCTTCTTCACCCGCTCCCGCGCCTCGGAGAACGCGTCTGGCATGGAGCGCTCCTCCCTGCCACTGTAGGGCGGGGCAGGCCGGAGCGCCACGGCGTTGACAAGCCAAACGCGAGGGGCGCATGCTCATGGGTGGCCGAGGGCGGGCCATGCAGCTCAATTGCTGGGAATTCATGAAGTGCGGGCGGGAGCCCGGGGGCCGGTTGGCTGGCGAGCAGGGTGTCTGCCCGGCGGCAGCCTTCGCCCCGGCCGACGGGTACCTCGGCGGGAGGAAAGGGGGACGGGCTTGCTGCTTCGTCGCCGGGACCTTCTGCAACGAGACCCTCCAGGGCACCTACCGCGACAAGAGCGAGGCCTGCTGGGACTGCGACTTCTACCGGCTGCTCCGGCGCGAGCACGGCGCGGCCTTCAGCGTGCC
>DASRTO010000353.1:0-3068 GCA_035655915.1 Anaeromyxobacteraceae bacterium | reverse complement strand
CGGCGAGGACCACGAGGCCAAGAGCTCCACCATGCCGTACGCCCAGGAGTACTACTTCGTCCACGCCGGGATGCCGGTGCTGCACCCCGCCTCGGTGGCCGAGTTCCTGGAGCTGGGCCTGCACGCGGTGGCCATGTCGCGCTACTCGGGCCTGTGGGTGGCGATGAAGCTGGTCGGACAGCTCTGCGACGGCGGCGAGATCGTCTCCCTCGATCCGTCGCGCCCGGCCGTCGAGCAGCCGCGGCTGGAGGTGGGCGGCCGCCCCTTCCAGAAGCGTCAGTACCACCGCTTCTTCCCCGGCGAGACGGTGGAGACCGAGCGCATCCTCCATGCCGAGCGGTTGCCGGCGGCGCTGGCGTACGCCAGGGCCAACCGCCTCGACCAGGTGGCGCTGCGCGGCGAGCGCGATCGCCTGGCCATCGTCTCGTCCGGCAAGAGCTGGGCCGACACCCGGCAGGCGCTGGAGGACCTGGGGCTGGACGAGGCGGCGCTGCGGGACGCCGGCGTCCGCCTGGTGAAGCTCGGCCTCATCCATCCCTTGGACCCGGATTTCGCGGCCGCGGCGCTGCGAGGCCTGGAACAGGTGCTGGTGATCGAGGAGAAGCGCGGGTTCCTGGAGGAGCGGATCAAGGCGGCGCTCTATCCGTTCGCGGATCGGCCGCGGGTGCTGGGGAAGCGGGACGAGCGGGGGGCCCCGCTCTTCCCGGACTTCGGCGGCCTGGATGCCGACCAGATCGCCGAGCGGCTCGGCCCGAGGTTGCTCCCCTTGGCGGGCGCCGCCGAGCCGGGCCTGCGCCGGCTGGAGCAGATCCGCTCGCTGCGGGAGCGCGAGGCGCCGTCGCTTCCGCGGCGCGCGCCCAACTACTGCAGCGGCTGCCCCCACAACCTCTCCACCTTGCTCTTGCCGGGCCAGGTGGCCTGGAGCGCTCCGGGGTGCCACGTCTTCGCCACCCTCATCGACCAGCCGCAGCGCCACGCCGACGCCACCTTCCAGCTGGGGGGCGAGGGGCTGGCCTGGGTGGGCCTGGCCCCGTTCAGCGACCAGGGCCACCTCGTCCAGAACCAGGGAGACGGGAGCCTCTTCCACTCCAGCTACCTCAACGTGCGCTTCGCGGTGGAAGCCGGCGTGAACATCACCTTCCGCATCCTCTACAACGGCGCGGTGGCCAATACCGGCGGTCAACCCCCCGTCGGGTCGCGCGACGTGCCGACGCTGGCGCGCCTGCTGGCGCTCGAGGGGGTGAGGAAGATCGCCATCGTGGCCAGCGACCCGGGCCGCTACCGGAGCGCGGAGCTGCCTCCCGTCGCCTCGGTCCACCGCCGCGACGTCGTCGAGGCCGTGCTGCGCGACCTCTCGGCGACTCCCGGAGTGACGGTCTTCATCTACGACGGCGAGTGCGCCAACGAGCGGCGCCGCCAGCGGAAGCGGGGCCTGCGCCAGGGCGCGAGCCGCTTCGTGCTGGTGAACGAGGCGGTCTGCGAGAACTGCGGGCACTGCGGCTCGCTCACCAATTGCATGTCGCTGCACAAGGTGGACACCGAGCTGGGCCAGAAGACCCAGGTGCACCAGTCGAGCTGCAACCAGGACCTCTTCTGCCTCGACGGCGACTGCCCGGCCTTCGTCACCGTCGAGGTCGAGGGCGGCGGGCGACGCCGGCCGGAGCCACCCCCGCTCGACCCCGGCGAGCTGCCGGAGCCGGCCCTGCCGCGGCTCGACGGTCCCTTCCACCTGGTCATCCCCGGCGTGGGAGGGACGGGCGTCGTCACCGTGAACTCGCTGCTCGCGTGGGCGGCGCTCCTCGACGGCAAGTCGGTGCTCTCCTACGACCAGACCGGTGCCGCCCAGAAGTGGGGCGCGGTCCTGTCGAGCCTGGTGATCTCCGAGCGGCCCGGAGCGCCGCGGTCCAACAAGGTCGGCCTGGGCCGGGCCGACCTCTACCTGGCCCTCGACCCCATGGCCGCGGCCGACGGCGCCACCCTGGCCCGCTGCCTGCCCGAGCGGACGGCGGCGGTGGTGAACACCGACCTCCTGCCCAGCGGCGAGATGATCCGCGACGTCCACCTCGACCCGGGCCCGGAGCGCATGGTGGAGGCCATCTCGCGGGTGTGCCGGCCGGACCGGACCGTGAAGGTGGAGGCGCGGCGGCTGGCCGAGGCCCTCCTCGGCGACCACATCGCCGCCAACGTCCTGGCGCTGGGGGTCGCTTGGCAGTCCGGCTTCCTGCCGCTCTCGGCGCGGGCCATCGAGGACGCCATCGCCGTCGACGGCACCGCGGTGGCGCAGAACCTGGCCGCCTTCCGCTACGGCCGGCTCTGGCGCCACGATCCGCGGCGCCTGGAGCGATGGCTGCGGCCGCCGCCCGAGCCGGAGGCCGCCCTGGCCGAGCGCGAGGGCGCCGCCCTGGGGGGGCATCGGCCGGCCTTCGAGCGGCTCCTCCGGCGATGCGGCGAGATGGACCCGGAGACGCGCCGGCTGCTGCCGGTGCGGGTGGCGGGCCTCATCCGCCACCAGGACGCCGCCTGGGCCGACCGCTACCTCGACGCCGTGCTCGACGCCTTCCGCCGCGAGCGCCTGGTCCTGGGCCCGCGCGCGGAGCCGCGCGTCACCCGGGAGGTGGTGCGCAACCTCCACAAGCTCATGGCCTACAAGGACGAGTACGAGGTGGCGCGGCTGCACCTCGAGGCCTCGATGCGGCGGCGGGCGGAGGCGCAATTCACCGGCCGGCTCCGCATCCACTACCACCTGCACCCGCCCCTGCTGCGGGCGCTGGGGCTCCGGCGCAAGCTGCGCCTGGGGCGCTGGATCGAGCCGGCGCTGTGGCTGCTGGCGCGCCTGCGCCGCCTCCGGGGAACGCCCTTCGACCCGTTCGGGCGGGCCGAGGTCCGGCGCGTGGAACGGCGCCTCATCGGGTGGTATGGCGGACTGGTCGACCGGGCGCTGGACCGGCTGACCGCCGAGAACCAGGGCCGGGTCGCGGAGGTGGCGGCCCTGCCCGATCGGATCCGCGGCTACGAGCAGATCAAGCTGGACGGGGCTCGCCGAGCCATGGAGCGCGGCGAGGCGCTGC
>DASRTO010000352.1:0-5761 GCA_035655915.1 Anaeromyxobacteraceae bacterium | reverse complement strand
ACGCTGGCCCAGGTGGTGCTGAACCTGCTCCTCAACGCCGGCGACGCCATGGGCGGCCGCGGCGATCTCTCCATCGCCGCCCGGAGCGAGGGGGGCCGGGTGCTGGTGCGCTTCGCCGATGCCGGCCCCGGCATCGCGGCGGCGGACCTGCCGAGGATCTTCGACCCCTTCTTCACCACCAAGGACCCGGGGCAGGGCGCGGGGCTCGGGCTGGCCATCTGCCACCGGCTCATGGAGTCGTACGGTGGCGAGATCGCCGCCGAAAGCCGGGGCGGTGGTGGGGCGGTCTTCACGCTGGCGTTCCGCGTCGCCGGCTGACGACCCAGGCGCCACGGGGCCAACCGGGGCGCGTGCTAGACTGAGGCGTGGCCCTGCGCAACGTCCTCATCGTCGACGACGAGGAGTCGATGCGCCACCTCCTGTCGGTGATCCTCGCCGACCGCGGCTACGAGGTGCGCGCCGTCGGGAGCGGGGAGGACGCCCTGAAGGAGATCCAGGCCCGCGACTACGACGCGGTGCTCTCCGATGTGCGCATGCCTCGCATGGACGGGCTGCAGCTGCTCGAGGCGGTGAAGCGCCTGCAGCCGGATCTCACCTTCATCGTCATGAGCGCCTACGGGACGCAGGACGACGCCATTCAGGCCATGAAGGCCGGGGCCTACGACTACGTCTCCAAGCCCTTCAAGCCCGACGAGGTGGTGCTGGTCCTGCGCAAGGCCGAGGAGCGGGAGCGGCTGCAGCGGGAGAACCGCCGGCTCCGCACCGAGCTGGCCGAGGGCTACCGCCTGGAGAGCATCGTGGGGACCTCGGAAGGCATGGCCGAGGTGCTGCGGCAGGTGCGCCGGGTGGCGCCGCTCAAGACCACCGTGCTCCTCGCCGGCGAGTCCGGGACCGGCAAGGAGCTGGTGGCGCGGGCGCTCCACGAGCTGTCGCCGCGGGCCAGCCTCCCCTTCGTGGCGGTGAACTGCGGCGCCATCCCGGCCGAGCTCATCGAGTCGGAGCTGTTCGGCCACGTCAAGGGGGCCTTCACCGACGCGGTGCGCAACAAGAAGGGGCTCTTCGCCGAGGCCGACGGCGGGACGCTCTTCCTCGACGAGGTGGGCGAGCTCCCGCCTGGACTTCAAGTCAAGCTCTTGCGGGCCCTGCAGGAGGAGGAGATCCGGCGGGTGGGCGACACCCGGCCGGAGAAGGTGGACGTGCGCGTGGTGGCGGCCACCGCCCGCGACCTCGGCCGCGCCGTGAAGGAGGGGCTGTTCCGGGAGGACCTCTACTACCGCCTCAACGTGGTGGGGATCCGCCTGCCGCCGCTCCGGGAGCGGCCGGGCGACATCGAGCCCCTGTGCCGCCACTTCCTCGTCAAGTACGCCCGACTCCGCCCCGAGGGGCCGGCGCCGGAGCTGGCCCCGGAGGCGCTGGAGGCGCTGCGGGCCTACCGCTGGCCCGGCAACGTGCGCGAGCTGGAGCACGCCGTGGAGCGGGCCCTGGTGCTGTGCGAGGGCCCCCGCATCGGCGAGGAGGACCTGCCCGACGAGGTGCGCGCCCCGGCCCGGGCGCCGCCCCCGGCCATCCCGCCGGAGGGGACCCTCTCCATCAAGCAGGCCATCCGCTCGGTGGAGGAGCAGCTCATCCGGCGCGCCCTGGAGCGGACCGGGGGCAACCGCACCCGCGCCGCCGAGATCCTGGAGATCTCCTACCGGGCGCTGCTCTACAAGATCAAGGAGTACGGCATCTCCGCCTGAGGCGGGCGCCCGCGGCCGCGCCCCGCGAGCGTGGGACGCCCGAAGGGGTCTCCGAGCTATCATTGACGCATAATGAGGAATCAATTCGACAAATCATTGACGCAGATTCCTACAAACACCGATATCGGCGGTCACGGGCTTTCTTGATCGCCCCGGAGCGTTGGCGTAGCGTGTCGATCGCATGCCCGACCGCGCGCCGACGCGATCCGCGACCAGAATGTCGCGGCGCACGAACAACGTGCGGCGGCTCCGCGAGGAGCTGCTGCTGACCAAGGCCGAGCTGGCCCGCAAGGCCGGCATCTCCGCCCTGACCGTGGCCCGCGTCGAGGCCGGGCTCGACTGCCGCGTCGACACCAAGCGCAAGATCATCCTGGCCCTGGGGCTGCAGCCGATCGACCGGCTCAAGGTCTTCGGGCACCCGCCCCGCCGCGGGCCCAGGGGGTCGTGATGGCGAAGAGGAAGCTGGCCCTCGGCCTGGACATCGGCTCCTCGAGCGTGAAGCTGGTTCACCTCAAGGAGAAGAAGGGGGGCTACGCCCTGCAGGCCTGGGGCTCGGCGCCGCTGCCGCCGGAGGCCATCGTCGACGGCGCCCTCATGAACTCGGCCGCCATCGTCCAGGCCATCCAGGAGCTCTTGGGGCAGCACAAGGTGAAGCAGAAGGACGCGGCCATCGGGGTGCGCGGCCACTCGGTGATCATCAAGAAGATCTCGCTGCCGCGCATGACGCAGGAGGAGCTGGACGAGTCGATCCAGTGGGAGGCGGAGCAGTACATCCCCTTCGACGTCAAGGACGTCAACATCGACACCCAGATCCTGGCCCGCGAGAGCGACGCCACCGGGCAGATGGACGTGCTCCTGGTGGCGGCCAAGAAGGACATGATCAACGACTACATCTCGGTGTGCGCCGAGGCCGGGCTCACCACCACCGTGGTGGACGTCGACGCCTTCGCCGTCCAGAACGCCTTCGAGGCCAACTACGAGATGTCGGCTGGCCAGCCGGTGGTGCTCATCAACGTCGGGGCGGCGGTCTCCAACATCAATATCGTCGTGGACGGGAACGCCACCTTCACCCGCGACATCACCATGGGCGGCAACGCCTTCACCGAGGAGATCCAGAAGCAGCTCAACATCTCCTACGAGGAGGCCGAGGCGCTCAAGGTGGGCGGGCAGGGCGAGACCGACGCGGTGGTGCCCCAGGAGGTGGAGCGGGTCATCCAGGGGGTGGCCGACCAGATGGCGGGCGAGCTGCAGCGCTCGCTGGACTTCTACGCCGCCACCGCCGGCGAAGCTCGCATCACCCGCGTCTATCTCTCCGGCGGTACCGCCCGCATCCCGGCGCTCTTCCGGGTCGTCGAGCAGCGCGCCGGGGTCCCGGTGGAGATCCTGAACCCCTTCAAAGGCATCGAGATCGACGAGGCCAGGTTCGACCCGGCCACCATGCAGCAGGTCGCGCCGGCCGCGGTGGTGGCCGTGGGCCTGGCGCTCCGCCGCCCCGGGGACAAGTAGCCATGATCCGCATCAACCTGCTGCCCGTCCGGGTCTCGAAGAAGACCATCGCCGGCAAGCAGCAGCTCGTGCTCTTCGCCCTGCTGATGGTCATCGGGCTCATCCTGAACCTCCTGTGGCAGCAGTCGCGGGCCGCCGACCTGCGCGGGCGCCAGGCCAAGCTGAAGCGCACCCAGGACGAGATCGCCCAGCTGGAGAAGATCATCGGCGAGGTGAAGAACATCAAGGACCAGCAGGCGGCGCTCAAGGAGAAGCTCGACATCCTGGACAGGCTGAAGGCCGGGCGCACCGGGCCGGTCCGCATGCTCGACGAGCTCGCCACCCTCACCCCCAAGCGGCTGGAGCTCTCCAAGATGGAGGAGAAGGGGGGCGGCTCGCTGCAGTTCGACGGGACGGCCGGCTCCATCGACGACGTGTCCGCCTTCATGAGCGCGCTCAAGAGCGCCAAGTACTTCACGGCCGTGGAGCTGAAGAAGACCAACGCCGTCACCAAGAAGGCGTTCCGGGTGGTGGACTTCACCATCACCTGCAACATCAGCTACGTCCCCACCGCCACCGCGTCCGCCGCCGGCAATCCGCCGGGGAGCCCCGGGGCCTCCTCGCCGCCGCTCCCGAGGTAGCCATGGACCAGCTCATCGAGCGCATCGCCAAGGCGCCGCTGGGGGCGAAGGTCGGCGTGGTGGCCGCCGTGGTGGTGCTCATCACCGCCCTGAACTACTTCGTGGTGGCCGTCCCCGCCTTCGGCGCGCCCGTCTCCGACATCGAGACCAGGATCAAGCGGGCCGACCTGGAGCAGCGCCGCCTCGACAACGACCTCATCGAGAAGACCGCCATCGCCAACAATCTGAACCAGTTCCGGCGCGAGAAGGAGCTGCTGGAGCAGAAGCTGGCCGAGGCGCTGGCGGAGCTTCCCGAGGAGAAGCGGATCGACGAGCTGTTGCAGCTGTTCCAGGAGCGGGCGCGCAAGTCCGGGCTGGAGATCACCACCATCGAGCCGCAGCCCACCGTGACCGAGGGGTTCTACGCCCGCATCCCCATCGCCATGACGGTCACCGGCAACTTCCACGAGATCGCCACCTTCTTCGACTCTCTGGGCCGGCTGCGCCGCATCGTCAACGTGAGCAACATCCTGATGGACAGCCCCAAGGACGTGAACGGCAAGGTGGTGGTGAACGCCAAGTTCCTGGTCACCACCTTCATGTTCGTCGAGCAGAAGCGACCGCCGCCCCCGGCCCGAGGAGGCGCCAAGTGATCCGCGCCGCCCTGGCCCTCGGCTGCGCCGCCGCGCTCCTCGCCGCTTGCGGGTCCAAGAAGCCGGCGCCGCGGGCCGCCGCCCCGGCGCCGGCGCCGACCCCGCCCCCTGCCGCCGCTGCCGGCGCGCCCGGCGGCGCCGCGGCGGCCCCGGCGGCGCCGGAGTGGGTCTACTCGTCGGTCGGCAAGCGCGACCCGTTCCGCAGCTTCCTCTCCGAGCTGGAGGCCAGCCGCGGCGGCGTCATCACCCGCTGCAACACCCCGCTGGGCCGGTTCGAGCTGGAGCAGCTCAGGCTGGTGGCGGTGGTGACCGGCCTGGCCGACCCGGTGGCCATGCTGGAGGCCCCCAACGGCGTTGGCTACACCGTCCGCCGCGGCGCCTGCATCGGCAAGAACGGCGGGGTGGTGGCCGCCATCCGCTCCGGCGAGGTGGTGGTGAGCGAGTGGGCCATCAAGGCGGACGGGAGCCGGGACAAGACCCAGACGATCAAGAAGCTCCCCAGGGAAGCAGCGCTGAACCTCGAGGAGTAGCGCGATGGACACGATCCAGAACTGGCACGCCCGGCGTCTCCTCGCCGGCCTCGTGGCCGCGGGCGCCCTGGCCACCGTCCCGGCCCGGGCCGCCGCGCCGGTACCCAACGTCATCCGCGCCATCGACGTCGCCGAGCGCGGCGGCGCGGTGGAGCTCGACATCCGCGGCTCGCGTGCGCCGAGCTACACGGTCTTCAAGCTCCAGGATCCGCCGCGGCTGGTGGTGGACGTGGCCGGCGGTGACGTCTCGGCGCTGTCCTCGCCCCTCGGCGTCTCCCGGCGCGGGGTGCTCTCGGTCACCACCGCCCAGTACAAGGATGAGAAGAGCGCGGTGGGCCGCATCATCGTGGCTCTGGAGCCGCAGGCCCGCTACGAGGTGACGCCCCGCGGGGAGTCGGTGGTGGTGCGCATCCAGAGCGGCGAGGCACTCGCTTCCCCGGCCCAGGCGCAGACCGCCAAGGGCGCCACCGCCGCGGTACCGGGCGCGACCCAGAAGCCGGCCGTGGCGCTCGTCGCGACCACGATGCCGTCCGTCGCCGCGACTGCGACCCCGGCGGCCGCGAGCCCGACCCGGACGCCCTCTCCCTCCGGGGGCGGGCGCGCGGACTCCGCGGAGGCCGCGCGGGGTGAGGGCGCTTCCCGGGCGGCTCCCGTCCAGGACAACGTCGTCTCGCGGCGCATGGACGCGGTGACGGTCAGGCGCCCGGCCACCGTCCTCAAGGGCGCCAGGGTGC
>DASRTO010000351.1:0-3878 GCA_035655915.1 Anaeromyxobacteraceae bacterium | reverse complement strand
GGCGGGCTTCGCGCTGGTCCTGGCCGCCACCGACGACCGGGCCGCCAACGGCCAGGTCTTCCAGGAGGCGCGGGAGGCCGGCGCCTGGGTCAACGTGGCGGACGACCCGCGGCGGTGCACCTTCCACCTCCCGGCCCGGGTCAAGCGCGGCGCCCTGCAGCTGGCGGTGGCCTCCGCGGGCGGGGCGCCCTTCGTGTCGCGCCGGCTGCGGCAGCTGCTGGAGCGGCGCTTCGGCCCCGAGTGGACGGAGTGGATGGAGGCGGCGGCGCGCTTCCGGCAGGCGGTGCGGGCGGGCGGGTACACCCTCGCCGGGATGGAGCGGCGCTACGACGCCTTCTTCTCCGCCACCGTGGACGTGGACCGGCTGCGGGCCCGGGTCCCCCTGGCGTCGGAGATCGACGCCTGGCTGGCCCGGCGCGGCGAGGAGGCCGGGGCGCGAGGCCCCGAGGCGAGCCCGGCTGCCCTGGTGCCCTTCGCCGGCCGCGCGTCGAGCGGGGCGCGCCCGGCCCTGGTGTCCCTGGTGGGAGCCGGTCCTGGAGACCCGGGGCTGCTCACCGTCCGGGCGCGCCAGCGCCTGCTCGCCGCCCAGGCGGTGGTCTACGACCGGTTGGCGGGGACGGCTCTCCCCTGCGAGCTCGCGGAGGGGGTGGAGCTGCACTGCGTGGGCAAGGAGGCGGGGCACCATCCGGTTCCGCAGGAGGAGATCAACGCCCTCCTGGTCCGGCTGGCCCTGGCCGGCAAGCGCACGGTCCGGCTCAAGGGGGGGGACCCGTTCGTCTTCGGACGCGGCGCCGAGGAGGCCGAGGCGCTCCGCGCCGCCGGCGTCCCCTACGAGGTGGTGCCGGGAGTGACCGCCGCCCTGGGCGCCACCGCCTGCGCCGGCATCCCGGTGACCCACCGCGCCGAGTCGGTCCGCCTGACCCTGGTCACCGCGCACGAGAGCGCCAAGGGAAACGGGCCACAGGTGCGCTGGGACCTCCTGGCCCAGGACCCGCACGCGACCCTGGTCGGTTACATGGGCGTCTCCAGCCTGCCGGACGTCGCCGCACGGCTCCTGGCCGCAGGCCTGCCGGCCAGCACCCCGGCGGCGCTGGTCGCCCGCGGCACCACCGCCGGCCAGCGCACCGTGGTGAGCACCCTCTCCGGCCTGCACGCGGCCGGGGTGGCGGCGGGGGTGCGCCCGCCCGCCCTGTTCGTCATCGGGCCGACGGTACGCCACGCGGCGGCGCTGGACTGGTTCTCGAGCCGTCCGCTGGCCGGCGAGCGGCTCGGGGTCTTCGCGCCGGCGGGGAGCCTGGGACCGGCGCTCGACGTGGCCGGCGCCGACCTCTTGGAGACGCCCCGCCCGCTCTCGCCGGCGGCGCGGGTGGTCATCGAGGCCGCGCCGCTCACCGGCTGGCTGCTGCGGAGCCCCCGGGACGTGGAGGCGCTCGAGGATGAGCGCGCCCTTCCCGGCTGGGACCCGGAGGTCCGCGCCTATTGCCTGGGCGCGCCGGCGGCGGAGCGCGCCCGGGCGCTCGGCTGGCGGCACGTGGTCGGGCTGGCCGAGGGGGCGGCGCCGGAAGCCGTCGTCGAGGCCGTCGCCGGCCGCGGGCAGCGCGCGGCCGGGGACGCCAGAGAGGCCTGAGGCCCCTGACGGCCGACGCCCGCTCGAGGAGGGCGTTCACGGGAACATGCCGCGGGCACTCGTCACCGGTGGCACGGGCTTCATCGGCTCGAACCTGGCCCTTCGCCTGCTGGAGAAGCGCTGGGCGGTGCGCGTCCTGGAGCGCCCGGGCGCTTCGCGGATCCTCCTGGAGGGCGGACCCTTCGAGTTCGTCACCGGCGACGTGCTGGAGCCCGTCACCCTTCCCGCGGCCATGGAAGGGATCGACGTGGTCTTTCACGCCGCCGGGGTGGTGGACCACTGGCGCCAGGGGGTCGAGCACATGCACCGGGTGAACGTGGAGGGCACCCGCAACGTGGCCGAGGCGGCGCTAGAGGGCCGGGTGCCGCGCTTCGTCCACACCAGCTCGGCGGCGGCGCTGGGGATCCACCCCGACGCGGTGGTGGACGAGACCTACCGCTTCAACGTCGAGCCGGACGCCTTCCGCTACGGGTACAGCAAGGCCCTGGCCGAGGGGGTGGTGCTGGCTGCGGCGGCGCGGGGCCTGCCGGCGGTGATCGTGAGCCCGACCACGGTGATGGGGCCGCGCGACATCCGCAAGGTCTCATGCGGCGAGGTGCTGGAGGTCGCCAACCACTGCGCGCCGCCGCTCATCCCGCCCGGCGGCCTCAACGTGGTGGCCATCTGCGACGTGGCCCAGGGGCACATCGAGGCCGCCCTGAAGGGCCGGGTAGGCGAGCGCTACCTCCTGGGCGGCCAGAACATGACCTGGCTGCAGCTCTATCGCACCATCGCCGAGGTGGTCGGCTGCGGGATGCGGCTCCGGGTCATGCCGCGCTGGCTGGTGGCGCTGACCGCCGCCCTCACCGACGTGGTGCAGCCGCGCACCGGCGGGCCGGTCCCGCTCACCGGAACCCGCCTGCGACTCGAATCCAAGACCTTCTACTTCGACTCCTCCAAGTCCCGGCAGGCCTTCGACATGCCGGACACCCCGCTGCGGGTGACCATCGGCCGGACATACGAGTGGTTCCAGGCGATGAACGACGTCGCCGGCGAGGAAGCGGGCGAAGAGCCCAGGCGCTGCGGGCGGTCCCGCCACCACCCCTGGCCGAACCCGCGCGCGGCGGAGGCCGTCCGGGGATGAGGGGCCTCCTGGAGAGGCTGCGCGGGCGGCGCCGCAAGCGGTTCTCCGCCTGGCAGATCGAGCTCACCACCCGCTGTCCGCTCGAATGCCGCATGTGCATACGCCAGGGCCGCGAGTGGCGCAACGCCGACATGCGCCTCGGCGACTTCGCCAGGCTGGCGCCGCTGCTCGCGGAGGTGGAGACGGTGGTGCTCCAGGGCTGGGGCGAGCCGCTCCTCCACCGAGATCTGGTGGAGGTGGTCCGCCTCGCCAAGCGCGCCGGCGGGTCGCCGGGCGAGCCGCCGGCGGTCGGGTTCGTGACCAGCGGCCACGGCCTCGACCGGCGCCAGGCGGCGGCACTGGTCGAGGCCGGGCTCGACTTCATCGGCTTCTCGCTGGCAGGCGCCACCCCCGAGGTGCACGGCGCCATCCGGGTGCGCTCGAACCTCGACGAGGTGGTGGAGGCGGCCCAAGAGCTGGCCGCCGTGAAGCGCGAGCGCGGGCTCGAACGCCCCCGCGTCCACGCCGTCTGCCTCATGGTGAGGGACAACGTCCACCAGCTGCCCGACCTGCCGGAGGTGGCGCGCCGCATGGAGGCTCGGGAGCTGGTGCTCACGAACCTCGTCGACGTCTCCGACGCCTGGCAGGACGGGCAGCGGGTCTTCGGGGAGGGCGGCGAGGAGACGTACCGCGAGGTCCTGGCGGAGACCGAGCGCCGGGCGGGCCTGGCGGGGCTCGGTTTCAGGCGGCCCTCGCTGTCGCCGAGGGTGACGGCGGTGTGCGAGGAGAATCCCCTCCGGAACCTCTTCCTCACCGCCGAGGGCGACCTCGCGCCCTGCGTGTACCTGTGCCCGCCCGTCTCGGAGCGGTTCCCCCGGTGGTTCTGCGGCGCGGAGCACGAGGCCTCGCGGGTCCGCTTCGGGAACCTGCTGCGGGAGCCGCTCCAGGCGGTCTGGACGAGCCCGGCGTACGCCGACTTCCGGGACCGCTTCGAGCGCCGGCTACGGCGCCACCGGCTGCTCTCCTCGGTGGGCCGTGCCTGGCGCGCCGGGCCGGCCGTCTCGGAGGCCGACCTGCCCGGGCCGCCCGAGCCCTGCCGGATCTGCCACAAGATGCTGGGGGTCTGACGGTCTCGCCGCCCTTCGGGCG
>DASRTO010000350.1:0-1929 GCA_035655915.1 Anaeromyxobacteraceae bacterium | reverse complement strand
TTCGTGGAGAAGCACGCCCGCGCCTTCCGGCGCGAGCTCACCGGCTTCACCCCGGAGGCGCTCCGAACCCTCACCGGCTATCCGTGGCCCGGCAACGTCCGCGAGCTGGAGAACTCCGTGGAGCGGGCGGTGGCCGTGGCGACCGGGCGCGAGGTGGACCAGCGCGACCTCCCCGAGGAGGTGCGCGGCGCGCAGCAGGGGCCGCTGCCGGCCGAGGTGCTCGCCGGCATGCCCTACCGCGAGGCCGTGAGCGTGGCCCGCGATCGCATGTCTCGCGACTACCTGGTGGCGCTCATGAAGGAGTTCGGCGGCAACGTCACCCGCGCCGCCGAGCGAGCCGGGGTCGAGCGCGAGAGCTTGCACCGCCTGCTCAAGCGCTACGGCATCCGCTCCGACGACTTCAAGCGGACGGAGTGACGGGATACCCCTCGCCCGCGGCCCAGGCCGCCCGATAGGGGTGGGATGATGTGCGGTGCGACCCGGCTCCGGCGTCGCCCCGCGCGGTGTGTTGACAGTCTCCCGGAGAGCCCCTATCCGTGAGTTGGGGCGCAGGGAGGCGACGCATGACGTCGACGGCGCGCACCGAGTACCGTGAGGAGATTCTCGCCCGCGTCCCCCGCGGGTACTCCCCTTTCCTGCACCTCGTGATTCCCTCCATCCTGGCGCTCGGCGCCGTGGACGCGGCGCTTTCGCTGGTGCACGGCCTCCGCTGGTGGCAGGCCGCCCTGGTGCCGGTCTTCGCGGGGGTGATGAACGCGCTGGAGTGGCACTCCCACCGCGGGATCCAGCAACGGCACGTGCGGCCGCTGGCGGGGCTCTATCGCCACCACCTGGTGCACCATCAGCTCCACGTGAGGGGCGACTTGGCCATCCGAGACCCGAGGGAGATCAAGCTGGTGCTCCTCCCGGCGGCCGCGATCCTGGCCCTGTTCGCGCTGGCGATGCCGGTGGCGCTCGTCTTCCACTTCGCCGGGCAGCGGAACCTGGCCCTGCTGTGGACGGCCACGGCGGTGGGGTACGTGACGGTCTACGAGTGGCTGCATCTCGGCTGGCATCTGCCCGAGGACGGCGTCGCCGCGCGCCTGCCGGTGCTGCGGAGCCTGCGGCGCCTGCACGAGCTTCACCACGAGCCCAGGCTCATGCACCGCTACAACCTGAACGTGACCGTGCCCCTCTGGGATTTGCTGATGGGGAGCCTGCGCACGCCGCCGGACCGGACGCGCCGGTGACAGGTGCCGGGTCCCAAGCTGCCGCCGTCCCGTAGGTTTTGACAGCGGCATCGGGGTCGGATAGCTTCCCCGCCCCGACCCCATCGTCTAGAGGCCCAGGACTCGGCCCTTTCAAGGCCGCAACCGGGGTTCGAATCCCCGTGGGGTCATGACTTAACTAGCTGTCCTGCTTGGACTTCTCTTCGGCGATCCGCCTCGTCTCCAAAATGTCTCCAAGCTCGAGCGCCCGGATCGCCTCCCGGGGCGCCGAGGCGGAGAGGTGCATGTACCGCTGCGTCGTCTCGAGCGACATGTGCCCGGCGAGCTCCTTGATGGAGAGCATCGGCACGTTCCTCGCGGCGAGGCGCGAGCAGAACGTGTGCCGCAGGATGTGGACGCGACCGCCGCGGCGCAGGCCGGCCCGACGTTCGGCGACGTCGAGCGCCCACTTCACCCACCACTTGTCCGCCGGCTCGCCGTCGTCGCGGTAGAGCACCCTGTCGCCGCGCAGGTGCCGCTGCTCCTGCAGCGCCGCCTTGAGCCTTCGGGTCATCGGGATGACCCGGGGCTTGCCGCCCTTGGGCAACGTCACCTCGCCCTCGTAGACGGCTCGCTGGACCTTCACCAGCTCGCGCGCGAAGTCGAGGTCGGGCCACTCCAACCCGAGGATCTCGCCGAGCCGGAGCCCGCCCATCGCCACCGAGGAGCGCGGCGACGTGCG
>DASRTO010000349.1:0-2997 GCA_035655915.1 Anaeromyxobacteraceae bacterium | reverse complement strand
CGCCGCGCTGGCCGCGGGCCGCGGCCTCGGCGGCCCCGGGCACCTCCAGCAGGTGGGCCCAGTCGCCCCGCAGGAACTCCGCCGCCCGTGGCACCTCGGCCGCCGGAACGTACAGGTTCCACAGCGGGTGCGCCGTCTCCTCGGGACGGCGCGGCGGCACCTGCTCGATCTCCGGAGCCAGGCCCTGGTCCTCCAGCAGCTCCATCATCTCCTTCACCGAGGCGTAGCCGGAGCGGCTCAGGAGCTCCAGCCCGTCCTCGCGGGCGGCGCAGCTGACGCAGGCGCCTTCCTGGTCGAGCGGGGTGTTGCACTTCTCGCAGGTGCGGACGTCCATGGCGGCCCCCGGGGCTCGCCCGGCGGCGAGCGGATGCGCCGATGATAACGCGGCCCGTCGCGCCAGGCGCTATACTTCGCGCCCCATGATGATCGACGGGAAGCGCATCGCCGCCAAGGTACGCGGCGAGGTGGCGGAGCGGGTACGGCAGCTGCGGGCGCGCGGCGTCGTCCCCGGCCTCACCGTGGTCCGCGTGGGGGAGGACCCGGCCTCGGCCATCTACGTGCGCGGCAAGCGCAAGGCCTGCGAGGAGGTGGGCATCCAGTCGGCGGAGCACCACCTACCGGCCACCACCACCCAGGGCGAGCTGATGGAGCTGGTGGCCCGCCTCAACGCCGACCCGTCGGTGCACGGCATCCTGGTGCAGCTGCCGCTCCCGGACCAGATCGACGAGGACCCGATCCTCGACGCCGTCGACCCGCGCAAGGACGCCGACGGCTTCCACCCCTTCAACGTCGGCTGCCTCTGGACCGGCAAGGCCGCCCCCCGCGCCTGCACCCCATGGGGCATCATGCGGCTCCTCGACGAGACCGGGGTCGAGCCCAAGGGCAAGCGGGCGCTGGTGGTGGGGCGCTCCAACATCGTGGGCAAGCCCATGGCCGCCATGCTGCTGGAGCGCCACGCCACGGTCACGGTGGCCCACTCCCGCACCCAAGACCTCGCCGGCGAGGTGGCGCGCGCCGACATCCTGGTGGCGGCCATCGGCAGGGCGGAGACGGTGAAGGGCGGCTGGGTCAAGCCCGGGGCGGTGGTGATCGACGTGGGCATGAACCGCCTCCCCGACGGCAAGCTGGTGGGGGACGTGGAGTTCGGCCCGGCCGCCGAGCGGGCCTCGGCCATCACCCCGGTGCCGGGCGGGGTCGGCCCCATGACCATCGCCATGCTCCTCGTCAACACCGTCGAGCTGGCCGGCCGGGCCCGCTGATGGCGGCGGGGGTCTCGGGCGCCAGGCTGCTCGCGATCCTGGCGCTGGCCGCCGCCACCGCTGGCTGCAGCGGCTGCGCCGGGAACCAGGCCTGCCGGAGCCCGACCTACGCCTGGGCCGAGTCGGCGCCGGGGCCGGCGCCGGCCCCGCTGGCGCCGCTCCGGCGCGTGCTCCACCTCGCCGACTACGGCGACGACACCTGCCAGCAGGTGGCGGTGGCCGGGGCCATGCTGGCCTCCCACCGGCGCGCCCCCTTCGACCTGGCGGTCTCCGCCGGCGACAACGTCTACCAGTGCGGCCTCGACCCCACCCTCCCCGGCGCCTCCGGCTGCGCCTTCGCCGCCGACGACAACACGGTGTCGCCTGGATACGTCCCGCCCCGCGACCCGCTCATGGCGAGGCGCTTCGAGCGCCTCCTCTCCGGCCTGGTCCGGGACGGCGCGCCCATCCCCTTCCACCCCGCGCTGGGCAACCACGACGTGGGGCTGCCGCTTCCCTGCAGCGGCCGCAGCGACCCGGTCACCCAGCGCACCCGCGCTTGCCTGGAGGTGGCCTGGCGCACGCCCCAGTGGGTCATGCCGGGGCGCCACTACGCGGTGGACGCCGGGCCGGCGCGCCTGCTGGTCATCGACTCCAACCTTCTCATGGGCGACTACGGGGCCTTCACCCTCGACGGCGAGGTGGCCTTCCTCGAGTCGCAGGCCGTGGCCTGCGCCGGGCCGGGGCGGTACTGCTTCGTCGTCGCCCACCACCCCGCGGCCACCGCCAGCGGACACCGCGCCGACTTCACCCCCGAGTACCTGGCCCGGCTGGAGCGGGCGCTGGCGAGCCGCGGCGGCCGCATCGCCGGCTGGCTCTCCGGCCACGACCACGACCTGCAACATCTGGTGACGGCGGCCGGGTACGACGTGCTGGTCTCCGGCAACACCTCCCGCGGGCGCGACGGCGAAACGTTCGAGTCGCTGTCGCCGCCGGAGGCCCGCCTGCTCTTCGCCTCGACCGCCTGGGGCTTCGGCCGGCTGGAGGTGGGGGCGGACGGCTGGAGCTACCGCTTCGAGAACGATCGCGGCGAGGCGGTCCACTGCTGCGCTGCCTCGGGCCAGGGCCCCTGCCAGCCGGTGGCGTGCCCCCCGGGGCCGTGACCCCCATCACGGGCCGGGCGCGAGCCTGAAGACGCCGTCCGCGGCCACCACGTGGACCTCGCCGCAGCCGTCCTCTCCGAAGGAGGTGACGTTGACGAGCCCCGAGAACGGCTGCCTGGGGTTCGCGGCCACGCCCCCGGCCACCTCGACGCTGCGCACCCAGCCGCTGCAGTAGTCGGAGTAGAAGTAGGTGGCGCCCGCGGCGAGGTCGGGCATGGTCACCCCGCGATAGACGAACCCGCCGGTCACGGAGCATCCCTGGCCGTGGTCGTACTCGAGCATCGGAAGGGCCAGGCCCGCCTGGTCGCAGGTGGCCGCCCCGTAGCAGTGGCTGCCCTCCATGAGGTTCCAGCCCCAGTTGACCCCGGCCGGCGGGACCAGGCCGGGCCCGGCCGCCAGGAAGTCCACCTCCTCCCAGGCGTTCTGCCCCACGTCGGCGATGTAGAGGTCGCCGGTGAGGCGGTCGAAGCTGTAGCGCCACGGGTTGCGCAAGCCCCAGTGGTAGACCGGCGTGCCGAACGGGTTGCCGGGCACCGGCGTCGCCGGGCTGGCGGGGTCGATCCGCAGGAGCTTCCCGAGGAGGCTGGCCGTGTCCT
>DASRTO010000348.1:0-10188 GCA_035655915.1 Anaeromyxobacteraceae bacterium | reverse complement strand
CCGGTCTCTCCGGTGAGGAGCACCGTGATGTCGAGCCCCGCCGCCTGCTCCAGCAGGCGGTAGACCTCCCGCATGGCCGGGCTCTTGCCGACCAGGTTGTGGAAGGAGTAGACGCCCTCCAGCTCGCGCCGGAGGGAGGCGGCCTGCTCGCGAAGGCGCTTGCGTTCCAGGGCGCGCGCCACCACCAGCGTGGCCGCGTCCGGGTCGAACGGCTTCTGCAGGTAGTCGTAGGCTCCCTGCTTCATGGCCTCCACCGCGTCGGCGACGGTGGCGTAGGCCGTCATCATCACCACCTCGGTGTCGGGGGCGCGGGCCTTCACCGCCTTCAGCACCTCGAAGCCGTCGGCCCCGGGCATGCGCAGGTCGGTCACCACCACGTCGAACTCCTGCGATGCGACCAGCGAGAGCGCCCGCGCGCCGTCCGACGCGGTGGTGAGCTGGTAGCCGCTCCCGAGGATCTTCTCGAAGAGCTTCAGCATGTTCTCCTTGTCGTCGACCACCAGCACGCGTGCCCGGTCCATGTCAGCGACTCCTCTCCGCTGGCCGCGGCAGCCGCAGCGTGAAACGGGCCCCCCCGCCCTCCGCGGCCCCGACGACGATCTCGCCGCCATGGGCGCGGGCGATGGCCTGGGACACGGCGAGGCCGAGGCCGGTGCCCCGCGGCTTGGTCGTGAAGAAGGGCTCGAAGAGCCTGTGGCGGGCCGAGGAGGCGATGCCGGGCCCGCTATCGCTGACCGCGACCTCCACCAGCCCGTGATCCTCGCCGACGCGCACCGCCACCCTGCCTCCGCCGTTGGCGGCCTCGGCTCCGTTCTTGACCAGGTTGAGGAGCACCTGCCGGAGTCGGTTGGGGTCGCCCTCCGCCGCCCCCGATCCCTCGACGCTCACCGCGACCGAGTCGAGTACCCGGGAGTCCGCGAGCCGGCCGATCACCTCCTCGCTCAGTTCGCGGAGGTCCACCGGTTCCGTGGCCAGCTTCTCGGGCCGGGACAGGTCGAGAAGGCCCTCGACGATCTCCTGGCAGCGGAGAGTCTCCTCCTCGATGACCCCGAGGTCCTCCTGGAGAGGGCCGCGGGCATCCTTGCGGAGAAGCCGCGTGTAGCCGAGGATGACCCCGAGCGGGTTGTTGATCTCATGGGCCACGCCGGCCGCGAGGCGGCCGATCCCCGCGAGCTTTTCGCTCTGTACCAGGCGCTCCTGGTGCTCCTTGAGGGCCTCGGTCATGGCGTTGAACTGGCGGGCCAGGGCGCCGAACTCGTCGGGCGTGTCGATCCGGATCCGGGTGTCGAGGTCGCCGCGCGCCAGGCGCTCGGCGCCCTCCTGGAGGCGGGCCACCGGGCCGGCCACCGATCGCCCCACGTACCAGCCCACCGCGATCGCCAGCAGGGGCGCGCCCAGGAGGAAGGCCAGGCTCCAGCGGAACGTGCGGTGCTCCACGGCGTTCACGTGGGCCTGGAAGTCGCCGATGGAGCGCTCGAAGCGCGCCACCAGGTCCTCGGCGCGATCCTGGATGCGCGTGACGATGAGCTGGGCCCGGGCGTGCTCTCCCTTGACCTCGGCGCGCCGCCCCTGGAGGACCGCCGGGACGATGCGCTCCCGGAAGATGCCGTCCAGCTCGGCGGTGGCCTTCTCGATGTCGTCCACCCAGGCCTGCTCGTCGGGGCGGTCGACGTGGCGGCGGACCTCCCGCGCCAGATCCAGGACCCGCTTCTCCGCCTCGGCGTAGAACCCGAGGTGGCTGTCGTCCCCGATGATGATGGTGTGCGCCTGGTGTGCGTACTGGTCGCGGACCGCGCTCGCCAGCTCCAGCGCCACGCGCATGCCGTCTGCCCGGGCCCGGGTCTGGTGGAGCTTCTCGTGGATCTCGTTGAGGCCCATCAGGGCGGCCGAGGAGGCGAGCCCGTAGATGACGATGAGGGCGGCGAAGGCGACGAAGAGCCTGCGCGTGGTTCCGGACCAGTGCTTCATGGGTGCGTTGATGCGTGGGCCGGGAACATGCCCCAGCAACTGTTGGGCCACTCCGGGCCCCGATTGGAGCCTTTGAATGACGCGTACATCGGAGGGCGACTCGCCAGCGTCGTAACCAGGCCGGTCACAGTATAACGGCGAGGGCCACTCCTCGCTGGCGTTCTCGGCGGGCCGGACCCCGAAACGGGCAGAAACCGCCATGTTCGGGCCGGCACGCCTCCTGCTATGTGCGGCTGGCAGGACCCACCCCACGACGGAGGCATCACACATGTCCACTTCGAGATACCCGCTCGGCGCCTTGCTCGCGGGGTTGCTCTTCGCTCTTCCCTCCCTGGCAGCCGAGCGCTCGCATTCCACGGCCCACGGAAAGGGCGCACCCCAGGTCGTGGAGATCACCGTCACCGCCCAGGGCTTCGCGCCGGCGGCGGCCACCGTGAAGGCCGGCCGGCCGGTGAAGCTGGTGGTGACGCGCAAGGTCGAGCGCACCTGCGCCACCGAGATCGTCATCAAGGAATACGGCGTGAACAGGCCTCTGCCGCTCGGCGAGGCCGTCGAGGTGACCTTCACGCCCAGGAAGACGGGGCCGGTCCGCTACTCGTGCGGCATGGACATGACCGCGGGGACCCTGACCGTCGAGTGACCCGTGTCCCGGCACGCATCTCCCGGGCCGGTGCCAGGCGCCGGCGGGCGAGGGACCCACTCGGGGCCCTACTCCGGAAAGCCCGGTGCGTCGGACTCTGACCGCCTGCGAGGTCCACCATGTCCTTCCGAGAACCAGTGCCACTGCGCATGGCGCACGTCCTGTCCCGGGTGCTCTGGCTCCTGCTGGTGACGCCCGCGTCGGTTCTCGGGCAGGACCGGGCCCCGGCGCCGGCCGATCCGCTGCTGGATCGGCTCGTGAGCGAGGCCCTGGAGGCCCGGCCCGAGCTGAGCCAGGCGCGCTCGCTGGTCCGGGCCGCCGAGGAGCGGGTGCCGCAGGTCGGCCGGCTCCCCGATCCCATCCTCACCCTCGGGATCCAGAACGACGGCTTCAAGGAGATCCAGATCGGTAAGATGGAGACCAGCTACTGGCAGATCATGGCCACCCAACCCCTGCCCTGGCCGGGGAAGCTGGGGCTCCGGGCCGACGCCGCCGCCCTCGACGCCAAGGGAGCGGAGGCCTCACTCGATCGCGTCGGGCTCTCCGTCGAGGCCGACGTCCGGCGGGCCTACCTGGACCTGCTCCTCGTCCGCGACCGCCTGAAGCTGCTCTCCAGGCTGGAGGCCCTCTGGACGCAGTCTGCCGGGCTGGCCAGGACCCGCTACGAGGTGGGCGACGGGCCCCAGTCCGACCTCTTGCGCGCCCAACTCGAGCTGACGCGGCTCCGCCAGCGGCGCTTGTCGCTGGAGGCGGACGAGCGCACACGAGTGCAGGAGCTGAACCGGCTGCGCAGCCATCCCCTGGACGAGCCGATCGCCACGACACTGAGCCTCCGCGATCTGCCCGATCCACCCCTCCTTCAGCTCGAGGAGACGCGTGCCGACGCCGAGGCAAGGAGCCCCGAGCTGGCTGGGGCGCGGTTCGGCCGCGAGGCCTCGGAACGCCGGCTCGACCTGGCGCGGCGCGAGCGGTATCCAGACTTCGCCGTGAGCGCGGGAGTGATGCCGCGCGGCCAGCTCGAGCCCATGTGGCTCCTCAGCGTCGGCATCACGCTCCCGGTCTACGGCCGGCAGGCGCACGGCGTCGAGGAGGGCCTGGCCCGCGAGCGCGCTGCCGCCGACGGCGAGGAGGCCGTGCGCCAGGTGTTGCGGCTCCGGGTGCAGGAACGGCATGTCTTGCTGGCGGCGCTCTTGCCGGTGGTCCAGCTGTATCGGAGCGGGATCCTGGTGCAGTCGGAGGCGACGGTGGCGAGCACCACGGCCCAGTACAAGGTGGGGCGCGTCACCTTCGCGTCGGTCCTGGAGGCGCTGGCGGGCTACCTCGCCGACGTGGACGGCTTTCTGCAGGCGGTTTCCGAGACGCAGCGGGTGGCCATCGCGCAGCGTGAGGTCAGCCTCCAGGCGACCGGGGGTGGGGGCGGAGCCATCGGGGCCGCGGGCTTCCCCGGGGCGGGGGCAATGGCCGCGCCTGCGGGTGGGGTCGCGTCCGGGGCAGCCCAGACTGCGGAGCAGGGCGCCGCGCCCATGTCGCGGATGTAGGTCGAGGAGATCCCATGAACTTCGAGACGCAGTCCAGTCAGCACCTGCCCGGCGCGGCAGGCCCGCGCCGCCGCCGTTGGGCCGTGCTGGTGGCCGTGGCGCTGGGCGGGATCCTCGCGGGCGGTGGCGGCGTGTACCTCAGCCTGGGAGCGCGCGGCGGTCATCCGGCGCCGCCGCAGGCCGAGAAGAAGGGCCCTCGCTACACCTGCCCCATGCACCCCACCATCGTGCAGGACCACCCCGGCGAGTGCCCCATCTGCGGCATGCAGCTCGTCCCCATGCAGGAAGGGGGAGGCGCCAAGGGGGAGCGCAAGATCGCCTTCTACCGCTCGCCGATGGACCCGAAGCAGACCTCGCCGGCTCCGAGGAAGGACGAGATGGGGATGGACTACCTCCCCGTCTACGAGGACGAGGTGCACGGGGGCGGCGCGGTCGAAGGGCTCGCCACCGTGAACATCGACCCCGCCCGCCAGCAGCTCATCGGCCTCACCATCGCCGAGGTGAAGCGCGGGCCGGTGGGCGGCAGCTGGCGCACCGTGGGGCGCGTCCAGGTGGATCCCACCCGCGTCCGCCGCGTCAACATGAAGGTGGGCGGCTACGTGGAGCGGATCTTCGTGGACTTCGTGGGAAGGGGGGTGAGGAAGGGCGAGCCCCTCTTCTCCCTGTACAGCCCCGAGCTGGTCAGCGCCCAGAACGAGTACCTGCTGGCGCTCCAGACGCGCCAGGCGCTCGCCGGCGGGGGCCAGGTCACCGGCGACGGCGAGGCGCTGGTGGCCTCGGCGCGGCGCAAGCTCGAGCTGTGGGACGTGCCCGAGTCCGAGATCGCGCGGCTCGAGCGCGGCGGCCAGGCCGCGAAGAGCCTCACCTTCGTCTCGCCCATCTCCGGCGTGGTGACGGCCAAGAACGTGGTGGAGGGGGCCCGGATCGCCGCTGGCGACACCCCCTACGAGATCACCGACCTCCGCATGGTGTGGGTCATGGCCGACGCCTACGAGAGCGACCTGGCCCAGGTGCGCCTCGGGATGCCGGCGACGCTCACGCTCCAGGCCTATCCGGGCCGGGTCTTCGAGGGGAAGGTGGCCTTCATCGACCCGCTGCTCGACCCCAAGAGCCGCACCGTCAAGGTCCACGTCCACTTCCCGAACCCCAAAGGCGAGCTCAAGCCCGAGATGTACGGCGAGGTCGTGCTGCGCGGCCCGCAGCGCGAGGGCCTCATCATCCCGCTCGACGCGGTGATCCACACTGGCACCAAGAACGTGGTGTTCGTGGACCTCGGCGAGGGCAAGTTCCAGCCGCGCGAAGTGCAGCTCGGCGACTCGTCGGGCGCCGAGGTGGAGGTGGCCAAGGGGCTGGAGCCGGATCAGAAGGTGGTCACTCGCGCCAACTTCCTCGTCGATTCGGAGTCGCGACTGCGAGCCTCCCTCGCCGCCATGGGGGGGAAGTGAGCCGTGATCAAGAAGATCATCCGCTTTTCTGCCGAGAACCGGTTCCTCGTCATCGGCGCCACCGCGGTGGCGATGGCGCTTGCCGTCTGGACGATGCGCAACATCCCGCTCGACGCGCTGCCGGATCTCTCCGACACGCAGGTGATCGTCTACTCGCGCTGGGACCGCAGCCCGGACATCATCGAGGATCAGGTCACCTACCCGGTGATCACCTCCCTCCTGGGGGCGCCGAAGGTGAAGGCCATCCGCGGCTTCTCCGACTTCGGCTTCAGCTACGTCTACGTCATCTTCGAGGACGGCACCGACATCTACTGGGCGCGCACCCGCGTCCTGGAGTACCTCTCCAAGATCACGCCCCAGCTGCCCGCCGGCGTCCGGACGGAGCTCGGGCCGGACGCCTCCAGCGTGGGATGGGTCTTCCAGTACGCACTGGTGGACAAGTCGGGGCGGCACGCCAGCGACGAGATCCGGAGCTACCAGGACTGGTTCCTGCGCTACGCGGTCCAGAGCGTGCCCGGCGTGGCCGAGGTGGCCACCGTCGGTGGGCAGGTTCGCCAGTACCAGGTGACCGTCAACCCGAACGCGCTGGCGGCCTACAAACTCCCGCTGGAGGCGGTGATCGAAGCGGTGCGGAAGGGGAACAACGACGTCGGCGGACGGCTGGTCGAGCTGTCCGGTCGCGAGTACATGGTCCGCGGCCGCGGATACGCCAAGGCCGTCTCCGACCTCGAGAAGCTGGTCCTCAAGACCGAGGACGGCACACCCATCACCGTGAAGGACGTGGCCGCGGTGACGCTCGGCCCGGAGATCCGGCGGGGCATCGCCGACTACGACGGGAAGGGAGACGTGGTGGGCGGGATCGTGGTGATGCGCCAGGGCGAGAACGCGCTCAACGTCATCGAGCGGGTGAAGAAGAAGCTGGAGGAACTGAAGCCGTCGCTCCCCGACGGGGTGGAGGTGGTGACCACCTACGACCGCTCCGACCTCATCGACCGGGCCATCGAGACCGTGAAGGACAAGCTGATCGAGGAGATCGTCGTCGTCTCCCTCATCATCCTGCTCTTCCTCTGGCACATCCCCTCCGCCACCGTCCCGGTCCTCACCATCCCCATCAGCGTGGCGCTGGCCTTCATTCCCATGTACGCCATGGGGCTCAACGCCAACCTCATGTCGCTCGCCGGCATCGCCATCTCCATCGGGGTGCTGGTGGACGGAGCCATCGTCGAGGTGGAGAACGCCTACAACAAGATCCATCTGTGGCAAGCGAGCGGCGGGAAGGGGGACTTCCACCACGTCCGGCTGGAGGCCCTGATGGAGGTCGGGCCGTCGGTATTCTTCTCGCTGCTGGTCATCGCCGTGGCCTTCATGCCGGTCTTCACGCTGGTGGACCAGGAGGGGCGCCTCTTCCGCCCGCTGGCCTACTCGAAGAACCTGGCCATGGCCATCGCCTCGGTGCTCGCCATCACCCTGAACCCGGCGATGCGCATGCTCTTCGCGCGCATCGAGCCCTATACCTTCCGGCCGAAGCCGATCGCCTGGCTCGCGACGCAGTTCTTCGTGGGGAAGTACTACGCGGAGGAGAAGCACCCCATCAGCCTGTTCCTGCACCGGATCTACGAGCGGCCCTGCCGCTTCGTCTTGAAGCACGCCAAGGCGACGGTGGTGGCGAGCCTGCTGGTGGTGGCCGCGACCGTTCCCGTCTACCTGCAGCTCGGCTCCGAGTTCATGCCGCCGCTCAGGGAGGGGACGCTCCTCTACATGCCATCGGCGGTCGAGCCCGGCATGTCGGTTGCCGAGGCGCAGAAGGCGCTGCAGGTCCAGGACAAGATCCTCATGACCTTCCCCGAGGTCGAGCGCGTCTTCGGCAAGGCCGGGCGCGCCGACACCTCCACCGACCCGGCTCCGTTCACGATGATGGAGACCACGGTCCTCTTGAAGCCCGAGCTCGAGTGGCGAGAGCAGCCGCGCTGGTACTCGAGCTGGGCGCCGGGCTGGCTGAAGCGCGCCCTGCGCACCGCCTGGCGGGACCGCATCACCGAGGAGGAGCTCATCCACGAGATGGACGCGGCGTTGCGGCTGCCTGGCATCTCCAACGCCTGGACCATGCCCATCAAGGGGCGCCTCGACATGCTCTCCACCGGCATCCGCACCCCGGTGGGCATCAAGGTGAGCGGTGCCGACCTCGCCACCATCCAGAAGGTCGCCCTCGAGACCGAGGCGGCCGTCCAGAAGGTCCCGGGGACGCGCAGCGTCTACGCCGAGCGCGTGGCCGGCGGCTACTTCCTCGACTTCGTGCTGAACCGCGACCGGCTGGCGCGCTACGGCCTCTCGGTGGACGACGCCAACATGATGGTGATGACCGCCGTGGGCGGCGACAACCAGACCACCACCATCGAGGGCCGGCAGCGCTACGGCGTCAACGTCCGCTACGCCCGCGACTACCGCGAAGACGTGGACGCCCTGAAGCGGGTGCTCCTACCGCTGCCGAGCGGCCAGGGGCAGATTCCCATGGCCGAGATCGCCGACGTGAAGCTGGTCGAGGGCCCGTCGATGATCCGCGACGAGAACGGCCTCCTCTCGGGCTACATCTATGTCGACTTCGACACGTCCAAGATCGACGTGGGGAGCTACGTGGAGCAGGCCAAGAAGGCCGTGGCCGCCGCCGTGAAGCTCCCGACCGGGTACGCCATGGCCTGGAGCGGCCAGTACGAGAACATGCTGCGGGTGAGGGAGCGGCTGAAGCTCATCGTGCCCCTGACGCTGGTGGTCATCTTCGCGCTGCTCTACATGAACACCCGGTCGAGCTTCAAGGCGGCGGTGGTCATGCTCGCCGTTCCCTTCTCCGTGGTGGGCGCGGTCTGGCTCCTCTGGCTCCTCGGCTACAACGTCTCCATCGCGGTGTGGGTCGGCATGATCGCCCTCATGGGGCTCGACGCCGAGACTGGCGTCTTCATGCTGTTGTTCCTCGACCTCTCGTACGACGGCGCCAAGGCCCAGGGACGGCTGCGGACCACCGGCGACCTCGTCGAGGCCATCGTCCACGGCGCCGTGAAGCGGGTGCGGCCCAAGGCCATGACCGTCGCCGCGGCCTTCATCGGGCTCCTCCCCATCATGTGGTCCACCGGCACCGGGGCCGACCTCATGAAGCGCATCGCGGCGCCCATGGTGGGCGGGCTGGTCACCTCCTTCCTCCTGGAGCTACTGGTCTACCCGGCCATCTACTTCCTGTGGAAGCGGAAGGAGGTCGTCGAGGGCCCACCGGGCGGCGGCGCCACGAGCGAGGGGACCGAGATGCTCGCGACCGCGCCGGTGGCCACATGAAGCGAGCCGGGGACTGCTGCCACGCGGGGGAGAGGTGGCGCTGGAGGCGCTGGCTCTGGACACTGGCGCTGGCGGCGGCCCTTGTAGCGGTCGGACTCGCCGGCACCGGCCGTTGAACCCTGTCGAAACGGATCAGACAAAGCCGAAGGAGTCCGCCATGCGCGTTCGCGTCGTCGCATTCGCCTTCCTCGCGGCCGTCGCCACACCGGCCTCGGCTCAGCACAGCCGCGGGAGCCATGCCCCCAGCCCGCCGCAGGGCGGGACCGCGCCGGCGGCGCGGCCGAGCTGGGACCCGCCCAAGCCCGACCGCACCATCGAGATCGCGGTGACGGAAGCCGGCTTCGAGCCGGCCTCCGTCACCGCGAGGAAGGGCGAACGGATCCGCCTCGTTGTCAAGCGGCGCACGGACAAGACCTGCGCCCGGGAGTTCATCCTCGACGAGTTCTTGATCTGGCAGCGCCTCCCCCTGAACGAGGCCGTGACGGAAACCTTCGTCGCGGGCAGGACTGGGGAATTCCGCTTCAGCTGCCTGGCCGGGACGGTCTCCGGCATCTTCACCGTCGTCGAGTAGTATCGCGTGGACCTCTGGGACGAATCTTCGCGGCGGGGTACGACTGCTTCATGGCCCCCATCGAGAAGGGCCTGTTCATCGAGCACGTGCGATCGCAGGATGGGAAGCTCGCGCGATGGCCGGGCCGGCGCGAACCTCGATGGCCTCGAGCCGGTCCCCTCGTTCGCATGCGTGCACCACGACGCGCTCTCCCGGGCGCAGGTCCTCGCGGCGGGCCGGAGCCGAGCCCCTGGCGTAGGAAGTCTCGGGGGTGAGGGCGAAGGACTTCTCGCCTTTGGCCGTCTCGACGGTGAGACGCTCGGCGGTGAGCGCCTTGATGACGCCCCGTGCGTCGCCCCCACCTTCGTGTGCCGCCGCCGCGGATGCCACCAGGAGGGCGGCCGCGGCCGACACCAGCATCGTCGTTCTCATCGCCTTCTTCCTCATCCTTCGGCCCGCTCCTCCCCGCAGGAGATCAGTGGCCGTGGTGGGCCGGCGGCTCGGGCGTCGCCGGCGCCTCGCCGCCGCGGAGGAACCGGTCGTCCTCCTCGAGCTCCCGCCACTCCGCGAGGCTTCGCGGGTTCAGCCGTTCGATCTCGAGCTTCTCGCCGGGCGTGAGCGAGGGGAGGTGACGTATGAAATGGACCAGCTTCCAGCTCTCGGCCTGCTTGCCCGCCGTGCCCCAGGCCGGCATCCCGGTGAGCCGGATCCCGTTCTCGATGACGT
>DASRTO010000347.1:0-4395 GCA_035655915.1 Anaeromyxobacteraceae bacterium | reverse complement strand
CGCTCGCGCTCCAGCGAGGCGACCTCCTTCTTGGGGAGCCGCTCGTAGGTGCCGTCCTGGGCCATCTTCTCGATGGTCTTGAGCCGGTCGATGCCCTGCTTGACGGTCTTGAAGTTGGTGAGGGTGCCGCCCAGCCAGCGGTTGGTCACGTGGAACATGCCCGAGCGGCCGGCCTCCTCGCGGATGGCGTCCTGGGCCTGCTTCTTGGTGCCGACGAAGAGCACCGTGCCGCCGCGCGACACCGCGTCCGAGACGAAGCGGAAGGCGGAGCGGGCCAGGGCCACCGTCTTCTGCAGGTCGATGATGTAGATGCCGTTGCGGGCCCCGAAGATGTAGGGCTTCATCTTCGGGTTCCAGCGCTTGGTCTGGTGCCCGAAGTGGACCCCCGCCTCGAGGAGCTGCTTCATGGTGATGGCGGTGCCGCTCGTGCCGAGGGCGCCGGCCATCGACTCCGCGCCCGGGGGGGGCGCGGGCGCGGCGGGGAGGGGAGCCGCCGCGGTCTCCGTGGTCTGCTGGTTCTCCATGTGGGTCTCCGGTTCTGGTCCTCCACCGTCCGTTTCGCCGGCCCGCGTTCACCCGTGGTCGAGGGAGCGAGCCCCCTCGCCGCCGGGCACCGGCGCGGACCGACCGGAAGGTGTGCGAGATGGCAGCGGGATGCGAGTCGCTGCTCGCCTCGCGGCGATCCTTCCCTCCGCGAGGCGGCGGATACCTAACACACCCCTACCGGCGGCGCAAGTGCCCGTGAGACCGGCGGAAAGCGCCGGGGCGGCCCGGCGGCGGTGGTGGTCGCGACACCCACCGCGAACCCACACGGGGCATGTCCCGTCCGGCGGCTCGTTGCTACGGTGCGCCGCCACGGAGGACACACGACCATGAATCGCTTCCTGAGCGTCACCGCCGCGGCCGCCGCGGCGCTCCTGTTCGTCGCTTGCGAGAGCCCTGCCAAGGCCCCCGCCGAGGCCGCCATCAAGGCGGCCGAGGCCGCCCTGGACGCCGCCAAGGCCGAGGCCCAGAAGTACGTCCCGGATCAGCTCAAGGCCGTCCAGGAGGCCGTGGCAGCCGCCAAGGCCAGGTTCACCGCCAAGGAGTACCCGGCCGCGCTCACGGCGGCCCAGGACGCCGCCAGGAAGGCGGGCGAGCTGGCGGCCGCGGCCAAGGCGAAGAAGGACGAGCTCCTCGCCGCCTGGAACAGCACCTCCGCGCAGGTGACCAGCCAGGTGAAGGCCATCAGCGACAAGCTGACCGAGCTCGCCAAGGAGAAGAAGCTGCCCAAGGGGCTCGACAAGGAGACGCTGCAGAAGGCCAAGGACGACCTGGTGGCCGTCACCAAGGACTGGAACGACGCGGCGGCCAAGTACGGCACCGGCCAGCTCCAGGAGGCGATCGCCGTGGCCAAGGGGCTGGTCTCCCGGGTGGACGAGATCGCCGCCAGGCTCGGCCTCCAGCCGGGCGGCGCAGCGCCGGCCGCCAAGTAGGGCGGGGGCTCGTCCCCCGCCGGGGCTCGACGCGCGTGATCACGGCCATCAGGGCCGCCCCCGCCACCACCCCAGCTCCACCAGGACGCCGTCGTAGCCGCGCCAGGCGACGGCGCGCGGCGCCTGTCCGGGGCAGGCGTGCCGCAGCAGGCGCTCGCCCGCGAGGAGGGAGGTCTCGCCACAGGCGGGGCAGCGGAAGGCCCGCGTCAGCCGCCGGCGTTCCGCCGGCGAGAGCGGCGGCGGGTCCGGGCGCGGCGGGCCGGGCCGGGGTCCCATGAGGCCGCGGGCCCGGTAGGCCTCCAGCTCGGCGACCGCCGCCGCCTCGCCTCCCCGGGCCCGCTCCTCCTCGGCGCGGGCCTGGGCGGCGCAGGCCGGGCAGGGAGGGAAGCCGGCGCCGCGCTGGCAGGCGATCACCGTCGCCCCGTCCTCTTCCCGCGCCCAATCGACGCGGGCGTCCACCTCGGCCGCCGGCAGGCCCAGGCGTGCCAGCAGGTCCTCCTTCTCGGGCTCCAGCGCGTGGGCCACCCGGACCTCCAGGCACAGCGCCGGGACCCCGCCGCGGGTGACCAGCACGTCCGCGCGCAGGCGGGCGGCATCGCCCGGTCCGCCGGCGGCTCCCTCGGCCACGGCGCCGTCGCCGAGCGAGGCCAGGTCGCGGGGGTCGGGGCAGCGGCAGGCGGGGCAGCGCAGGTCGAGCCGCACCCGGGCCCGGCCGGCGAAGGCCTCCTGGCACAGCTCGAGGAGGCGCAGCTTGGCCTCGGCGTGGAGGGCGGTCTCCGGGGCGGCGAGGGGGCACCGCGAGCCGGGGCGGTGGGCGAAGTGCCGAGCCCGCACCGGCCCGAGGCGCGCCAGGACCTCCTCGCCGCAGGAAGGGCAGGCGAAGGGGGCGCGCTGGCGGCGCCGCCGCGGGTCGAGGGAGGCGGCGGCCACCCGCAGGCCGTCCCTGTCGCGAGCCCAGGCCAGCTTCACGCCGGAGGTGGCCATGGCCGCATGCTAGTGCCGCGACCGGAGCTTGTCGCTCCGGGCGGCACTCACCTCAATCGTAAGGGGGCGTGCCGCCCCCCTCCGTCGGCGGAGCCGCCGGAGCCTCCCCCCTGCTACGGCCGGACTCCCGGCCGGGGCCGCTTCGCGGCCTGAAAGCAGATCGATACGCATGGGGCGCGGCACTGACCGGCGGCGCCGCCCTTGCCCGGCCCCGCGGGCGATCGCTCGCCGGCGAAAGACCCTCGCCGCCGCCTCCCGGACGGGTTACCCATGGGCACAAAGGGAGGCTCGCATGGCGCTCGCGGAAGGGAAGCCAGCTCCGGACTTCGCCCTGCCCGACGAGGAGGGCGGCACGGTGAGGCTCTCCGACTTCAGGGGCCGGACGGTGGTGGTGTTCTTCTACCCCAAGGCCGGAACCTCCGGCTGAACCCGGGAGGCATCCGACTTCCGGGACGAAGTCGCGGCGTTCAGGCGCAAGAAGGCGGTGGTGCTGGGCGTCTCCAGGGACGAGCCGGAGGCCCAGAAGAGGTTCAAGGAGAAGCTCGGGCTCCCCTTCCCGCTCCTCTCCGACGCGGACACCCGGATGCAGCAGGCCTGGGGCGTCTGGAAGGAGAAGACCATGTACGGGAAGAAGGTGATGGGGACCGAGCGCACCACGGTGATCGTCGCCCCCGACGGCACGGTGGCGCGGATCTTCCCCAAGGTGAAGGTGGACGGCCACGTGGGGGAGGTGCTGGCTGCCCTCTAGGCGAGCCAGCGCCGGGGGGCGGCCGGGCCGCGGCGCGGCGGCGCAGGGCTCGCCGGCGCGGGGAGGCCGGGCCGGCGAGTGGCGAGGGCGCCCCGCGGCCGGGCGCCGTCCAGGCGCGCCGCCCTCCCGCCCGCCGCGCCTCGACCTGGTTGACGCGGCGGTGCTGGAGGTCTGCGGGCTGGTCCGCGACGAGCGCTGGCTGGCCGACCGGGCCCTGGAACGGGTGCTGCGGCGGGAGCGGCGCCTGTGGGCCTCGGAGCGGCGGGCGGTGGCCGAGTCGCTCTACGGGCTGGTGCGCTGGCAGGGGCAGCTGGAATGGTTGCTCTCGGGCGGGGGCTACGGCGAGCCCGGCCCACGCCGCGACCCGGCCGCCCTCTACGCCGCCTGGCTCTGCCGCTTCGGCGGCCTGGAGCCCGCCGCGGCGGCGCGGCGCCTCGGCGTCCCGCCGGGCGCGCTCCAGGGGCTCTCCCGCGCCGAGGAGCGGCTCACGGAGCTGGCCGATCCGGTGGAGCGGCTCGCCGCCGAGGCCTCGCTCCCCTCCTGGATCGCGGGCCGGTTCGCTTCCGAGCTCGGGCTCGAGGAGGCGCGGGCGCTCTGCCGGGCCATGAACCAGCGGGCCCCGCTCACCGTGCGCGCCAACCTCCTGCGAGGGACGCGGGACGAGCTGCGGGAGCGGCTGGCGGCCGAGGGCGTCGCCGCCGAGCCCACCCCCCATTCCCCCTGGGGCCTCACCCTGGACGGCCACGCCAACGCCTTCGCCCTGCGCGCCTTCCAGGGCGGCCTCTTCGAGATCCAGGACGAGGGCAGCCAGCTGGTGGTCCTGGCCTGCGGGGCGCGCCCGGGATGGACGGTGGTGGACGCCTGCGCCGGCGCCGGCGGCAAGTCGCTGGCCCTGGCCATGGAGATGCGCAACCGGGGCTCGCTCCACGCCTGGGACGTGGACGCGGAGCGGCTGGACGAGGCGCGCCGCCGCGCCCGCCGCGCCGGGGTCCACAACCTTCGCGCCCGGGTGATCCCGGCGGCGGGGCCCGAGGCCGTGGAGGCGGCGGCCGACCTCGCCGGCAAGGCCGACCTGGTGCTGGTGGACGCTCCCTGCAGCGGCCTGGGCACGCTCCGGCGCAGGCCCGACGCCCGCTGGCGGCTCGAGCCGGGCGACCCGGAGCGCTTCGCCGCCGCCCAGCGCGAGCT
>DASRTO010000346.1:0-3128 GCA_035655915.1 Anaeromyxobacteraceae bacterium | reverse complement strand
CGACGGCGCCCCGGTGCTGGCGGTGGTGCGCGGCGACGACGACCTGAACGAGGCCAAGCTCCTGACCGCCGCCGGCGCCGCCACCCTGCGGCCGGCGCACCCGGACGAGATCCGCGGCCTCATGGGGGCCGACGCCGGCTCGCTGGGCGCGGTGGGCTTCTCCCGGGCCCGCGTGTTCGTGGACGAGTCGCTGGAGCACGCCGCCGGGATGGTCACCGGCGCCAACGAGAACGACTTCCACCTCGAGGGGGTGGAGGTGAGGCGGGACCTGCTGCGGCACGGGAAGCTGGCCGACCTCCGCCAGGTCAAGCCCGGGGAGGGCTGCCCCCGCTGCGACGGGGCGCTGGAGGTCTGGAAGGGGCTGGAAGTGGGGCACATCTTCAAGCTCGGCACCAGGTACTCGGCGTCCATGAAGGCCCACGTCCTCAAGGCCGACGGATCGGAGGCCCCCATCGTCATGGGGAGCTACGGCATCGGGGTGGAGCGCATCCTGGCCGGCGCGGTGGAGCTGCACCACGACCCGGACGGCATCGTCTGGCCCTTCGCCATCGCCCCCTTCCACGCCGCGGTGCTCACCCTGGGCAAGGAGCCGGAGCTGGCCCGGGCAGCCGAGGAGGTGGTGGCCGCGCTCGGCCGCGGCGGCATGGAGGTGCTCTACGACGACCGCGACGAGCGGCCGGGGGTGAAGTTCAAGGACGCCGACCTCATCGGCCTGCCGCTGCGGGTGGCGGTGGGCAAGAAGGGGCTGGCCGAGGGCAAGGCGGAGTGGAAGCTGCGCCGCGGCAAGGAGGTGGAGCTGGTGCCGCTCGCCGATCTGGAGAAGCGGGCCGCCGATCTGCTGCGGGCCGAGGTACGGTAGACTCGCAGGGCCCCCGCGGCGGGAGGGGCCGGAGAGCGAGGCCTACGGTTGCGCCTGAGGCTGGGAATCGGGTCGGAGGATCGCATCGTCCTCCCCCAGCGGGACGCCGAGGGGCTCGGGCTCGTCGACGGCGACGAGGTCGAGGTCCACACCGTCAAGGGCTCCTTCAGCCTGGTGGCGCGGCCGTCGGGGGCGAGCCAGCGCTGGTTCGCCGGCTCGCTCTCCGCCCTGACGGTGCCCGAGGTCCTCCACCTGGTCTTCACCGCCCTGAAGACCGGCGTGCTGCTGCTCTCCTTCGGCAGCGAGCGGGAGCGGCGCGCCGGTAGCCCCGCCAGCCCGGAGGGGCTGCGGCGCAAGAGCATCTTCTTCCGCGACGGCCAGGTGGTCTTCGCCTCCTCCAGCGACCGGGCCGACCGGCTGGGAGCGGTGCTGTGGCGGCACGGCCAGCTCCCGCGCCAGGAGCTGGAGCGCTGCGGGCGCATGGTGCGGCCGGGCCGCCCGCTGGGCCAGGTGCTGGTGGACGAGGGGATCTTCACCTCCGGGCAGCTCTACTCCGCCATGAGCCTCCAGGTGAAGGAGATCGTGCTGGCCGCCTTCGTGGAGCCGGAGGGGGAGTTCGCCTTCGTGGAAGGGTCCTTCGACGAGAGGAACGCGGTGAAGCTGCCGGAGCGCACCCGCGACCTGCTCCTCACGGGGATGAAGCGCGTCGAGGCGCTGGAGCTCTCGGCCCACGCCGAGGTCCCCGACCGCGACGCCCTGGTGCGCCCGACCGGCAAGGTGGGGAAGGGACTGGACCCAAAGGCCGAGCGCCTGCTCGAGGCCTGCGACGGCACGCGCACCGTGCGCCAGGTCATCGACGAGAGCCAGCTGGGCGTGTTCGAGGGCGTGCAGGCCCTGGCCGGGCTGGTGCGCCTGGGGCTGGTGGACCGGATGGCGCCCAGGGCGCCGCCGCCGGGGGCCGAGGAGGAAGTCCTCACCGTGACCGCCGGCGCCGGGGCGGCGCCGGCCCGGGACCGCCCCAGCGGCCCGTTCGACATCTACCGCCGCATCTTCCAGTACCTCTTCGGCGAGCTGCGCCAGGAGCGGCTCGACGCCCGCACCCGCCTCAACAGCTACTTCGACAAGCTGCCCGAGGCCCGGCTGGCCCTGTTCCAGGGCGTGCGCCTCGACGACGAAGGCGGGGTGGACGTGGCCCAGGTGCTGCTCAACGTGAGCCAGGCCGGACAGTACAAGGGGGCGGCGGCCCGGGCCCGGGCCCTGGAGGCGCTGGAGGCCTTCCTGGCCTTCGCCCTCTTCGAGGTGAAGAACTGCCTCCCCACGGCCAGGGCCGAGGTGGTGCTGCGCAAGGTGGGGCGCATGCAGGTGGGGAAGGAGTAGATGGAGCCCCGCGACCGCCTCTGCGCCGCCCTGGATTTTCCGTCCTGGCGGGAGGCCGGGCCCTTCGCCCGCGCCGTGGCGCCGGCGGTGGGGATGCTCAAGGTGGGCCTGGAGCTCTTCGCCGCCGAGGGGCCGGCGGCGGTGCGCGCCGCCGCCGCCCTGGGGCGCCCGGTGTTCCTGGACCTGAAGCTGCACGACATCCCCAACACCGTGGAGGGAGCGGCGCGGAGCGCGGCCGCGAGCGGGGCGGCCCTGCTCACCGTCCACGCCAGCGGCGGACCCCGCATGGTGGAGGCCGCGGTGCGCGGCGCCGGTCCGGGGGTACGGGTGCTGGCGGTGACGGTCCTCACCAGCCTCGACGATGCGACGCTGGCGCTCGTCGGCCTCGCCGGCCCGCCCGAGGCGGCGGCGGTGCGGCTGGCGCTGCTGGCAGTGGAGGCGGGGGCCGGCGGGATGGTGTGCTCGCCGCTGGAGGTGGCGGCGGTGCGGGCGGCAGTGGGCCCGGGGCCGCTCCTGGTGGTCCCGGGGGTGCGGCCGCCCGGGGCCGCCCGGGGCGACCAGGCCCGGGTGGCCACGCCGGCCGAGGCGGTCCGGGCCGGCGCCGACGTGCTGGTGCTGGGCCGGCCGCTGCGCCAGGCGGCCGACCCCGCCGCGGCGGCGCGGGCGATCGCGGCGACGCTGTAGCTCTCCCCGGGAGGGCTGCTCACCGCCCGGCGCGTCGCAGGAGGACGTACACCGCGCCGGCTCCGCCGTCCTGCGGCCGGGCGGTGGCGAAGGCCAGCACGTGGCGCCCGAAGCGGGCGGTGGCCAGCCAGCCGCGCAGCGCCTCCTTCAGCACCGGCACCTGCTTCTCCGAGTGCAGGCCGCGCCCGTGCACCAGCAGCACGCAGCG
>DASRTO010000345.1:0-7074 GCA_035655915.1 Anaeromyxobacteraceae bacterium | reverse complement strand
CACCGTCACCTGCAGCGTCCGGCCCACCGCCACGACGCTCCCCTCCGGCACCTCGATGAAGCCGTTGGCCTGGGCGAGCAGGGTGGCGAAGCACACCGCCTTGACCCTCCGGTGCGGGCGTAGCCGCGGGTCGCTCTCGGGCGTCCCGGCGTCGAGGCCGTGGCTGGGGCAGGGGACGATCCCCTCCAGCAGGGCGTAGTGCAGCGGCCGGCCGCGGCGGGTGGCCACCAGCACCCGCCCGTTGGTGGCCACCAGGTTCATGGCGCTCGGGCGCTGGGCCCCGGCGTCGCGGCACCAGGCGTCCACCTGGCGCACGGTGCGCCCCAGGGCCTGGGCGGCCACGGAGGCCTCCAGGTCCAGGCGATCCAGCTGCCCGTCGTCCCGGAGCAGCTTCAAGAACCAGGTGAAGACGTGCTCGGAGTCGGTTTCCCCCTGGATGGTGCGCCGCAGGAAGTCGGGCAGCGCCTGGAGCAGCCGGGGCTTCACCTGCTCCCATCCCTCCACCGTGCCGTCGTGGGCGAAGAGCCAGCGGCGGAAGCGGAAGGGGTGGGTGTTCTCGTCCTTCAGGTTCCCCACCGTGGCGGTGCGGGCGTGGACCACCAGCGCCTCGCTGTCCACCGCCCCGCACAGGTCCCCCAGGCCCAGCGGCACCGGGGCGCCGCTGGGGCGCTTCCCCAGCAGCACGTCGCCGACGCCGTAGGATCCGAAGCCGTAGGCGTCGGGGCGGCGCCCGCCCTCCTGCAGCGCCACCAGGTGGCGCAGCCGTGCCACCTGGCAGGCCATGAGGTTGGGATCGTTCTGCAGGATGGCGACCAGTGCACCCATGTCCCTCGATTCCCGAGCAGCCCGACCACTCGACGCGGGGCGGCCGACCGGTCGATCTTATAACCGCCCTCCGACCCTTTTCATCCGACGCACGGCAAGGCCCCGTCTTCAATGCCGGTTCGGCCGCACGTTTGACAGCCCGGCGGACCGGCCGATAGGATCCGACCCAACCCGGCGGAACCTCCCAGGAAAACGGATGAGCGACGACATCGCGGTGGGGATCGACCTCGGCACGAGCTACAGCGCCGTGGCCTGCATGCAGGAGGGCCAGCCCAAGGTGCTCCCCAACGAGTGGGGCGAGCGCACCCACGCCTCGGTGGTGAGCTTCCTCGAGGACGGCACCGTCCTGGTGGGCAACAACGCCAAGAAGAACATCATCACCAACGCCGAGAACACCGTCTACTCGGCCAAGCGCCTCATCGGCCGCTTCTACTTCTCCGACGAGGTGAAGAAGGCCCAGGCGGTGATGCCCTACAAGATCGTCGAGGGGCCGAACAACTCGGTGCGGCTGCAGGTGGGGCAGAAGATCTTCGCCGTCCCGGAGATCTCGGCGCTGGTGCTGAAGGAGATGAAGGCCATCGCCGAGACTGCCCTGGGCCGCGAGGTGAGGAAGGCGGTGGTCACCTGCCCCGCCTACTTCAACGACAACCAGCGCCAGGCCACCAAGGACGCCGGCCGCATCGCCGGCCTGGAGGTGCTGCGGATCATCAACGAGCCCACCGCCGCGGCGCTGGCCTACGGCTTTGGCCGGGACGTCAACCAGAAGATCTGCGTCTACGACCTGGGCGGCGGCACCTTCGACGTCTCCATCCTGGAGATCGGCAAGGACGTGTTCGAGGTCGTCTCCACCGCCGGCGACACCTACCTGGGCGGCGACGACTTCGACGACCGGATCATGACCTGGCTGGCCGACGACTTCCTCCAGAAGCACGCCCTGGACCTGCGCCAGAACAAGTTCTGCCTGCAGATGCTCAAGGAGGCCGGGGAGCGGGCCAAGATCGACGTGGGCCAGTTCGGCAGCGCCGCCATCAGCGTTCCCGGGGTGTGCCAGTCGCCCGAGGGGGAGGTGCTGAACCTGGAGCACAAGCTCTCCGCCGACCAGTTCAACAAGATGGTGATGGACCTGGTGCAGCGGACCTTCAAGGTGTGCGACGAGGCGTTGCAGTCGGCGCGCCTCACCGCCGGCGACATCGACGCGGTGATCCTGGTGGGCGGCCCCACCCGGCTCCCCATCATCCGCCAGAGCGTCAAGCACTACTTCCAGAAGGACCCCATGGTCGGCATCGACCCCGACGAGGTGGTGGCGCTCGGCGCCAGCATCCAGGCCAGCGCCCTGCTCAACCGCGACGCCGCCGCGGCCGGCCAGGCCAGCTACCTCCTCGACGTCACGCCGCTCACGCTGCGGGTGGGCACGGTGGGCGGCTACGCCGAGCCCATCATCGACAAGAACACCCCCATCCCCATCGAGAAGTCCAAGACCTTCACCACCAGCCGCGACGGCCAGGACCGCGTCAAGATCCGGGTCTACCAGGGCGAGTCCAAGCGGGCCGACGAGTGCGAGCTGCTGGGGGAGTTCGAGTTCACCGGTTTCCGCATCGGCTACCGCGGCGAGGTGCAGATCCAGGTCACCTTCGAGATCGACTCCAACGGCATCGTCAACGTCTCGGCCATGGACCTGGAGACCAGGCAGAAGGCCTCCACCACCATCAGCCTCTCCTCCGGCCTCTCCGAGGCCGACATCCTCGAGGCCATCGACAAGAACGCCGGGATGGCGGTCTCCGGCCGGGCCGCCTGAATCGATCGAACGAGGGCTGCGCCCTCGCCCCGTCGAGCAAACCGCCCCCTTTCCCGTCCCCCGCCGATGGGGTAAGGGATCGGGTCCATGGACCAGCAGTTCCGGCAGGAGGTCGCGGCCCTCGTCCAGGCCCTGGATCAGCTCGACTACTTCGGGGTGCTGAAGCTGCCGCAGACCGCCGGCGTCGCCGAGGTCAAGGCCGCCTACCACCGCGAGTCGCGGGCCTACCACCCCGACCGCTTCGCCGCCCTGCCCGACCAGGCGCTGCGGGAGCAGATCGGCCGCATCTACCGGCGCATCAACGAGGCGTACACGGTCCTGCGGGACGACGCCAAGCGCAAGAAGTACGTGGCCGACATCTCCGGGCCGGATCGCGAGAAGAAGCTGCGCTTCACCGAGGCCGACGAGGCCCAGGTGAAGGACGCCCAGAAGAAGAAGATCGAGGAGCAGTTCGGGCAGACGCCCAACGGCCGCAAGTTCTACGCCGCGGCCATGGCCGACATCCAGGCCGGCCGCTGGGACGCGGCCGAGCGCAACCTCAAGTCGGCCCTCATGTACGAGCCCCAGAACGCCAGGTTCAAGGAGCAGATGGCGCTCGTCGAGAAGAGCCGGCCCAAGGTGGACTTCAAGATCCGGTGACCCTGGACCTGGCCGTCGTGGCAGCGGTGGTGCTGCTCGCCCTGGCGGGGGCCGCTTGGGGCGCGCTGCGCCAGCTCACCTTCCTCGGGGCGGCGGTGCTCGGCTTCCTGGCGGCGCGCGCTCTGGCCCCAGCCGTGGCCGGCGGGCTGGGCGGTGACCTGCCGGCGCCCGTCTCGCGGGTGGCGGCGGCGCTGCTGGTCTTCTTCGGCGTGCTCTTCGGGGTCGGCTTCGCGGCCCACCTCTTCCTGCGCTGGATGGGGGCGGGGCGGCTCTGGCGCCCGGCCGACCGGGCCCTGGGCGCGCTGCTGGGGGCCGCCAAGGCCGGCCTGGTGGCCTGGGTGCTGCTCTCGGCGCTGGCCTTCACCGGCCCGCTGGGGCCGGCCTGGCTCGATCCCAAGGGCTCGGACTTCGCGGCCCTGGCCCGGGAGCACAACCTGTTCGCGGCCTGGCGCTCGCCCACCGCCGACCTGCTCAAGCGCCTGCTCAAGGCGGCGCGCGACCCGCGGGGGTCGGCGCGCCTGCTCTCGGACGTGGAGCTGCGGGCGCTCCTCGAGGACCCGCGGGTGCAGTCGCTCCTCGAGGAGGCCCGCGCCAGCGGCGAGCGCGACCCGGCGCTGGAGCGCTCGCCCCGGGCCATGGAGCTGCTCTCCGACCCGGCCTTCCTGGAGCGGCTGGAGAAGGCGCAGCGGAAGCTGGACCAGGCGGCGCGGCGGTGAGGCCGGCGGCGCGGCCGCGCTACCGCACCTTCCGCGCCGCGGCCTTCACCTCGGGCATGGCGCCGGAGCCGGGGTGCTTGCGGGCGTGGGCCCTCCGCAGGGCCTGGTACATCTCGTCGAGGCGCCGAAAGAGGCGGCGCGGCTTCCGCTTCCTGCGGGTGGCCAGGGCGTAGGCGAAGACGATGGGCGCGGCCACGGTGGAGTCCGAGTAGACCACCACGTGGTTCCGGAGCATGTTGGCCTGCACCTTGCCCCAGCTGATGGCCTCGGAGGGGGTGGCGCCGGAGAGGCCGCCCCACTGCGGCGAGTCAGTGGAGATCTGCAGCACGTACTCGTGGCCGCCCCGGTTCAGGTCCAGGATCTGCCACAGGGTGGGCTGGGTCTGGAGGTAGAAGTTCTTGGGCGAGCCGCCGCCCAGGATCACCACCCCGTTCACCTCGGCGTCGTAGACGATGGCGGTGGACTCCAGCACGTCCAAGTCCGGGTCGACGGTGGTGGCGCCGCCGCGCAGCTTCATGGCGGCCACGTTCATGCCGATGGAGCTGTCGCCGGGCGAGGAGGTGAAGACCGGCACGTCGTAGCGGGCCGCGGTGGCCACCCAGCTCTTCTCGGGGTGCGGCGCGCCCTGCAGCACCAGGTGCCCCAGGTAGTGGTGCAGCCGGGGGGTGGAGGTGTGGCCGCGCAGGTGGGGCGGGGCCTTCTCCAGGGCCTCGCGCACGAAGGCGTCGGTGTCCAGCAGCGAGTCCTCGGTGATGAAGACGTCGTAGATGCGCTCGATGCCGGCGCGGTAGAGCTCGCGGTCGTCCACGTTGAAGTGTCCCTGCACCACCGGTAGCTCCAGGGCGAAGTGGAGGTCGTGGTACAGGTTGGCGCCGGTGGCGACCACCAGGTCCACGAAGCCGGCCTCGATCATCGCCTGGATGGCCCCGCCCATGCCGGCCGGGGCCATGGCCCCGGTGACGGTGAGGGCGATGGTGGCGCCGGAGTCGATCATGCGCCCGAAGAGGTCGCAGCCCTCCGCCAGCCGCCCGCCGTTGAAGGCGCCGGCGCGCCGGTAGACGTCGACCAGGTCGACCACGCTCATGCCCGGCCGCAGCCGCATGGGCTCGACCGGGGGGCGTGACAGATAGCGCCGGCGCAGCTGCTTGGGGGAGGGGGCCATGGGGAGCGCACGGTAGACCGGCGCCCCGGGAGCGTCAACGGGCCGGACACGGGCCAGGGCGGACCGGGCAGCCGGCACGGGCCCAGCGGCCCGGGGGAGCCTCGCGGCCGCGGCGTTGCGCCGGCCCGCGGTGCGGGTCAGCAGGTCAGCGCGCGCCGAGCTGGACCAGCTCGGGCCGCTCGGCGCCGCCTGGCTGGGGCGCCAGCTCGGAGAGCTTGGCGTGGCGGTAGACGTCCAGCATGCGCTCCTGCCCCGCCTTCCACACCGAGACCATGGTGCAGGTGCCGGAGCGGCCGCAGGCATCGTCGCCGTCGAGGCACACGTTCAGGGCGATGGGCCCCTCCACCGCCTCGATCACGTCCAGGAAGCTGATCTCGCCGGGACTCCGGCCCAGGGCGTACCCGCCGTGCGGCCCGCGCGACGACTTGACCAGCCCCTGGTCGACCAGCGTCTTCAGGATCTTGGCCAGGAAGTCCTCGGGGACCTCCATCTCGCGGGCGATCTCCCGGAAGGGTACCACCAAGCCGGCAGGCAGGGAGGCGAGATAGATCATCGCCCGGAGGCCGTAGTCGATCTTCCGGGAGATGCGCAGGACGTGCTGCATCAGCGTTCCCTTATCCCATAACGCCGCGGACCGCCAAGGGATTTCGGATATGATACCACAGCGGAGGGGATCCTAATGGCGAGCGGCGACGGCTTCATCGATCTCCACACCCACTCGCTGGCTTCGGACGGCGAGCATCCGCCGGCCGAGGTGGCCTCCCGGGCGGCGGCGGCCGGCACCCGGATCTGGTCGCTCACCGACCACGACACGGTGGCCGGCCAGGCGGAGGGGGCCGAGGCCGCCAAACGCCTGGGGGTGCGCTTCGTGCCGGGCATCGAGCTGTCGGTGTACCTGGGCCAGCACGAGGTCCACATGCTGGGGCACTTCATCGACCCGGCCCACCGGTCGCTCAGGCGCTTCGAGGACTTCCTGGCCGAGCGGCGGCGGGTGCGCATGGGGGAGATCGTCTCCCGGCTGGCGGCGCTGGGCATCGCCATCGGCGAGGACGACATCGTCCGGTGGAGCGGTGGCAAGACCATCGGCCGGCCCCACGTGGCGCGGGCCCTGGTGGAGGCGGGGGCGGCGGCCAGCGTGAAGGAGGCCTTCGACCTCTACCTGGGGGAGGGCCGGCCGGCCTACGTGCCGCGCTTCCGGCTGGAGTCGGAGGAGTCGATCCGGCTCGTCCGCGAGGCGGGCGGGGTGGCCACCGTGGCCCACCCCGGCAGCTCGAGGGTCGAGCGCGGCGACCTGGAGCGGCTGCGCCAGGCCGGCCTCTCCGGGCTGGAGGTGGGCCACCCCGACCACAACCCCTCGGTGCGCGACAAGTACCGGCGCCTGTGCCAGGAGCTGGACCTGGTCCCGACCGCCGGGAGCGACTACCACGGCGCGGCGGTCTCGCCGGGCCGCTCCCTGGGGAGCGCCGAGATGGCCGCCGAGGACCTGGAGCGGCTTGAGGCCCGGCGCCCGTGAGCACGGCGGCCCGGTCTCGCCTCCGGCGGCTGGTCCTCGCTCGCGTCCATCGAGCCAGGGCCGCGCGTCGACAGGGCACGCGCGGCGGCTCGCAAACGTCGGTCGCGCAGCCAGCGGCTCTCGCGGAACGTTGGCGCTCCTCGACGGGTTGCTCGCCGCAAGATCGGCTTCCACGTCGCGCGTACGCACGGACGCAGCGGCTCGCTGCGGAGGCCGCCTCCGGCGAGACCGGGCCGCCTCGGAGTCCGGCTGCCGAGTCACCCCTAACGAGCGCCCGGGCGGCCTCGCTCCGCCGGCGCTTCCCCGCAGCCGCCTGATGGTGCATCGGTCGCGGCGTCGCGCCGATGTGTCCCTCGTCGCGACGGCGAACACGCGCCTGAACCCTCGCCAGGGAGGCTCGGGACGAGACCCGCCTTTCGCCGTC
>DASRTO010000344.1:0-1690 GCA_035655915.1 Anaeromyxobacteraceae bacterium | reverse complement strand
CCGAGACCCTGGAGCCGGCGGCGCGGGCCGTCCCCGGCACCCGCCTGCTGCTGGCCGCCTTCGTGGGCCAGACCCGGCTCATCGACAACCTGGCCCTGCCATGAGCACGCGCGGAGGGGAGCGTCCCCAGGGCGAGGCCGTGAAGGTGGTGGCCCAGAACCGGCGCGCCCGCTTCGACTACCGGATCGAGGAGCGGATCGAGGCCGGCCTGTCGCTCACCGGCAGCGAGGTGAAGTCGTTGCGGGAGGGGAACGTGAGCCTCTCCGACGCCTACGCCGTCCCCCGCGGCGGCGACATCCTGCTCGTGAACCTCCGCATCGGCGAGTACCGGCCGGCCTCGACCTTCGGCCACTCGCCGCTGCGCGAGCGCCGGCTCCTGCTCCACCGGCGCGAGATCGAGAAACTGCGGGGCAAGGTGGAGCAGCGCGGCTACACCCTGGTGCCGCTGCAGGTGTACTTCAAGTCGGGCTGGGCCAAGGTGGAGCTGGGGGTGGCGCGCGGGCGGACTCACGAGGACCGCCGCGGGGCGGTGGCCGAGCGCGAGGCGAAGCGCGAGATGCAGCGGGCCCTTTCTCGCCGCCGCCGCTGACAGGGAGCGCGAATCTCGCCTCTCCCCCCGGCCGACGGCCCAGCGGAGAGGGCCAGGGTGAGGGGGGCGCGCCGCCCGCGGCTTCCGGCCTGCCCACACCGACGCACATCGCCCCACCTACCGGTCAGGCGCGGCGCCAAGCCCCAGGATGTCACCTTCCGGTGCGCCGAGTGCCTCTGCTACCTTGCCTTGGAGGGGCCGTCGCGCAATGTTCGACCGCATCACCCTGGCGCAGGATCTCCGGGACTGCCAGGGTGGCCTCCTGGGGCGGAGGGGACTGGTGGTCTCGCCGGAGAGCATCGAGGAGGCCGCGGCCTCGGCGCGGCCCAGCCCGCGCCAGCCGCTGGCCGGGACGGCGCTGGCCGAGGACCTGCGCCTGCCCATGGCCGAGCCGGCCTGGCGGCATCTCTTCCGCGGGCCGGCGGTGCAGGCCGCCGTGGTCCGCGCCGTCCTGACCATCGACCTCCCCGAGGCGCTCCACGCCGAGATGCTGGCCATGCGGGGGGCCGACCCGGCCCGCTACCGCCACGCCATGGCCTCCGCGGCGGTGACGGCTCGGGTCCTCCAGGCCGCGGTAGGGGAGGCGCGCTCGCTGCCGGAGCTGTGCACGGCGGCGCTCCTGCACGACCTGGGGATGCGCCAATTGCCGCCGGGGCTGCTGCGGTCGACCCGTGGGCTGCGGCCGGCCGAGGTGGGCGAGGTGGCCGCCCACCCGCTGCTGGGCGCCTTCCACCTCGCCCGCCTGCTGGGATCGCACCCGGCGGTAGAGGCGGCGCTGTCCCACCACTGGCGCCAGGGCCAGGGCTACCCGCGCCTCCCCCGGCCGCCGTCGCGCTCGCTGGAGGTGGTGGCGGTGGCGAGCGCCTTCGTGGCCCTGACCCAGCCGCGCCCGTTCCGCTCCGAGCCGTTCGACGCCCGCGGGGCGGTGGACCTCATGGTGGCCGAGGCGGCCGCCGGCCAGGCCGACGCCACCAGCGTGAGGCTCCTGGTCCACGCGCTGCGTGGCGGGGAGGGGGAGGCCCGCCTGGTCCGCCACGGTCGGCCTCGCCGCGGCCACGCGCCGGCGGTGAACCACCACGCCGCCATCACCGCCGTGGCGCG
>DASRTO010000343.1:0-4499 GCA_035655915.1 Anaeromyxobacteraceae bacterium | reverse complement strand
GGGCTGTCGCTCCGGGGCAAGACCGTGCTCGTCACCGGCTGCAACTCCGGCCTGGGGCAGGAGGCCATGCGGGTGCTGGCGCTGCGCGGGGCCCGGGTGGTGGGGACGGCCCGCACCCTCGACAAGGCCAGGGCCGCCTGTGGGGCCGTCGGGGGCGACACGGTGCCGCTGGCCTGCGAGCTGTCGGATCCCCGCAGCGTGCGCGCCTGCGTCGAGGCGGTGAAGCGGGCCGGGCTCCGGCTCGACGTCCTGGTCTGCAACGCCGGGATCATGGCGCTGCCGAAGCTGGCGCAGGCGCACGGCGTCGAGCTTCAGCTCTTCACCAACCACCTCGGCCACTTCATGCTGGTCACCGGCCTGCTCGACCAGCTGGTGGACGACGGCCGGGTGGTGATGCTCTCGAGCGGCGCCCACGCCATGGCCCCGCGGGAGGGAATCGAGTTCGAGAACCTCTCGGGGGAGAAGGGATACCAGCCCTGGCGGGCCTACGGACAGTCGAAGATGGCCAACCTCCTCTTCGCCAAGGAGCTGGCGCGCCGCCTGGCCGGCACCGGGAAGAGCGCAAACGCGGTGCACCCCGGCGTCATCAAGACCAACCTCTCCCGCCACATGAACCCCATGGCCCAGCTCGCCTACGCCCTGGCCGGGCCGCTGGCGCTGAAGAGCGTGGAGCAGGGCGCCGCCACCGAGGTCTTCGTGGCGGCCCACCCTTCGGTGGCCACCACCTCGGGCCGGTACTTCGCCGACTGCAACCTGGCCAGGCCGCGCCGCGACGCCGAGGACCCGGCCCTGGCGGCGAGGCTGTGGGAGGTCTCCGAGAGGATCGTGGCCTCGCTGCCGTCGTAGCGGGCGGGCTCCGGGGCGAGCCCGGGGCCGATCACCTCGGCTCGTCGAGCCTGACCTCGACCTCCAGGGCCTGGTCGGCGCGGAGGAAGCGCACCTTCACGGTGTCGCCCGGCTTGTGCGCCTCGAGCGCCGCGTAGAGGTCGTCCAGCGAGGCCACCTTCCGCCCGCCCAGGCCCTGGATGACGTCGCCCAGGAGGATGGAGCCGTCCTCGGCCCGGGAAGTCCCGCGCAGGCCGGCCCGGGCGGCGGCCGAGCCCGGAGTCGCCGACATCACCAGCACGCCCTCCACCCCAGCCCGGCGAAGCACCCACTCCGGCGCGGCCGCGATCCCCAGCTGCGGCCGCACCACACGCCCGTGGGCGATGAGCTCCGGGACCACCCGGTTCACCGTATCCACCGGGACCGCGAAGCCGATGCCCGCGCTCGCCCCGCTGGGGCTGGCGATCTGCGTGTTCACCCCCACCAGACGCCCGGCGCTGTCGAGCAGCGGCCCTCCCGAGTTCCCCGGGTTGATGGCGGCGTCGGTCTGGATGACGTCCTCGATCCTCCGGCCGGTCATGGCGGGGATGGTCCGCCCCAGCGCGCTCACGATGCCGGTGGTGAGCGTGAAGTCGAGCCCGAAGGGGTTGCCGATGGCGAACACCTTCTGTCCCACCTGCAGGTCGCGGCTCGTGCCGACCTGCACCGGGCTGAGCCGGTCGCCGGGCGCCTGGATGCGCAGCACGGCCAGGTCCTGGTCGGGGGCCACCCCCACCAGCGCCGCCGGCCACACCGACTGGTCGTGGAGGGTGACCCGCGCCGCGCTGGCTCCCTGGATCACGTGGAAGTTGGTGACCACGTGACCCTCACGGTCCCACACGAAACCCGACCCGGTTCCCTGTGGCACCTCCTCCGCCTCGAAGAAGCCCAGCGCCTGGCGGGCCAGGGTGGTGATGTAGACCACGCCGGGGCTGGTGCGGCGGAAGAGCTCGATGGTGGCCTTCTCGTCCTCGGCCAGGTCGCCCCGCGCCGCCACCGGCCGCGGCACCGGGAGCGGGGCGGACCTGGCCAGGCCAGCCGGCCGCGTGAGCTGGACCACCAGCAGCGCCCCCGCCGCGCCGGCCAGGAAGCCGAAGAGCGGCCACCGCCACCAGGGCGTTCCGGGTCTCTCGTCCATGTCGCTCCTCCGCACCGGGTGGGATCCCCGGGCCGGCGCGAAGTCTATCGCCGGCGGCCCTGCTCGTGGCGGCGCGCATGGGGCTCCCGATCCGCCCGGGCGGCCGGGTCCAGGCGCGGGGCGGCGCGCTCCGCCTCGCGAGCCCGCCGGGTCGCCGTTCCCGCTGGCCGCCCACCCCAGGCCTCGGCATGATGCGGCGCCATGGGTACGCGGATTTCCGGCCGGATGAGGCTCCTCCCGCTAGCCCGCGCCGGGGCCGCCCTCGGCGCGGCGGCGCTTTGGGCCGCTGCCTGCCGCGCGCCGCCGGCCCCGGTTCCACGGGAGGTGGAGGCCTGGCTTGCCGGCGGAGAGGTGGCCCTGCCCACGCCGGGGCCTCGCCCGAAGCCGGATCGACGCCTGCGGACGCTCGGGGCCGAGGTCTACCGGCTCCGCTGCACCCCGTGCCACGGCGTGGGCGGCGACGGCCGCGGCCCGCACGCGGTCCGCCTCTCGGACCCCCCGCGCGACTTCACCACCGGGGTCTACGAGCTCCGCTCCACGCCCTCGGGAAGCCTCCCCACCGACCAGGACCTCTTCCGCACCGTGAGCCGGGGGCTCCACGGGACGGCCATGATCCCCTGGGCGTTCCTGCCCGAGGAGGAGCGCTGGGCGGTCCTGGAGCAGCTGAAGTCCTTCTCGCCGCGCTTCGCCGAGGAGCCGCCCGGGGAGCCGGTGGTCGTCCCGGCCGCGCCGGAGGAGACGCCGGCCCTGCGGGCGCGCGGAGCCCTGGCCTGGCGGCGCGCCGGCTGCGCCGACTGCCACGGCCCCGACGGCAAGGGGGACGGCCCGTCGGTCCCGACGTTGAAGCGCGACGGCGGCCACCTCATCCGGCCGCGCCCCTTCGCCGGCGGCCGCTTCCTGCGCGGCGGCAGCCTCGCCGACCTGTACCTCACCCTCGCCACCGGCCTCGACGGCACCCCCATGCCCTCCTACGACTCGCTCCCGGTCGAGGAGCTGGGGGCCCTGGGGGCTCATGTGCGGGCCCTCGCCGCCGCGCCCGGGCCGGTTGGCCCGGACCCCGAGGAGCGGCTGGGCGTGCTGATCGACTTCCTGCACCAGTAGCCCTCGCCCCCCGCCGGGGCCGCGGTAGAATGCGCCCACCACGGGGAGGAAACCCATGACGCTCGGCGACCACATCCGAGCCGCCGGGAACGGCGGGCTCCGTCACGGCATCGACTGCGGCGACCGCACCGTGCTCTTCCTGGGCCGTGACGCCGCCGGACGGCCGGAGGTGCGGCGCGCGCTCCTGGCGGAGTTCGCGGCCGGCGCCGAGCGCGTCGAGACCGTGGTCCACCGGGAGCAGGTCTTCGCCCCCGGGGCGGCGGTGGCCCGCGCCTTCAGCCGCCGGCGGGACCCCGCGGCCGCCGGCTCCTTCGACTCCTCGGAAGCCTTCGTGACCTGGTGCCTCACCGGCCGGCCACCCGAGCCGGGCTACGCCCCGGCCGCGGCCCTGGCGGCGCGCCCGCCGCGCCCGGCCGCCCGGAAGAAGGCGAGCCCGGCCCGGCGGGTCGCTCGCGAGGCCGCCCCGAAGCGCAAGGCCGGCAGGGCGGCCCCGAGGCGCGCCGCCGGCAAGGCTCGCCCGGCACCCCGGCGCAAGGAGGCGCGGGCGCGGCGGCGCGGCCGACGCCGATAAACGGGATCACGCCACCTTCAGCGTCAGCGACCCCAGCGCCACCTTGGCCTCGACGATCAGCACCGGCGCGCCGCCGGCCAGGGCCGCCTGGGTGCAGAAGGCGCCTTCCTTCTTGGTGAAACCGTCGCCCACGTCCAGGCCGCCCAGGATGGCCTCCGGGAAGACCTTGGCCGCGGTCCCGGCGGGGATGCGCAGCGTGACCGCCGAGACGCCGGTGGAAATGCGCACCCGGCCGTCTCGCCGGAGGGCCCCCGAGAAGTCGAGGTGGTAGGCAGCCGCGCCGCCGTCGAGGCGCATCTCGCCGAAGTTGGCGTGCCCCAGCCCGCCGATCTCCAGCCCCACCGCCCCGGCCTCCACCTCCAGCCTGGCCATCTCGGCCGGGTTGGGCGCGGAGAAGCGGCAGGCCAGCTTGCCGGCGCCCTGGCGCAGCGTGAGCCCGGTGAGCGGCAGGCCGCCCAGGTCCAACGTGTTGTCGCTCGCTCCCGACTGCACCGACAGGTCGAAGGGACGGCCCGTTCCCAGCCGGAGGTCGAAGGCCGGCGCGCCCTTGAAGAGCCCCAGCATCTCCACCACCCGGGCCTCCTGGGTGATCCGGACCGAGCCGCCGTCCCGGACCACCTTGTAGGGCAGCGCTCCCGATGGGTCGGCGTAGCTGCCGGCCACCCAGGGCTCGGCGTCGCCCGGCTTCACCGCCAGGCGGCACGCTCCCACCGCCAGGGCGAGCCGCAGCGGACCGGCGGCGGGATGGGCGATCTCCACGGTTTCCGAGGTACCGGGCGTGGCCATGGCTTCCTCCAGGGCCCCGATACTGCCCGTGCCGCGCCC
>DASRTO010000342.1:0-14420 GCA_035655915.1 Anaeromyxobacteraceae bacterium | reverse complement strand
TCCGTCCCGGCCACGTAGGCGCGCGCCCACGAAGGCGGCGCGTTCTCGGGATTCCGCAGCCGGGCGCTGGTGCGGCCGACCTTCACGCCCGGGGCCGGCTTCGCGTCCGCGCAAGCGACGGCGTTGGCGTCGGGATCGCCCTCGCCGAAACGGCGCTCGACGTCGCAGGCGGCGGCGCGGATGGCGCGCTCGGCGCGGTCGACCGCCGGCCGCAGCTCCGGCGGGGCCTCGGCGGGCGCGAAGCGCCGGCCTTCCGCCACCGCGGCGGCCGAGAGCAGGGCCGGAAGGAGCATCGCCAGCGCGACCACCCGCATCGTCCCTGCATAGCGTCGCCGGGTGGGCGGCGTCCCGTCCCCGCCGGGCCGCCCTCCGGCCCTCGCGGCGTCCTGCGGGAAGAGTCCCCGCCGGGGTAACATGCCGGCGTCATGCAGCGGCAATCCCTGGCGCGGGCGAGATGCCTGGTGGTCAAGGTCGGCACCGGCACGCTCACCGGCGCCGACGGGCGCTTCGACCGCGACAACTGCGAGCGCCTGGCCGCCGAGATCGCGGCCGCGGCTCGCTCGCGCCGACTGGTGCTGGTCTCCTCCGGCGCCATCGCCCTCGGGGCCGAGCGCCTCGGCCTGGGCCTGGGCCGGACCGGCAAGCCCTGGGACATCGCCACCAAGCAGGCGGCGGCGGCGGTGGGCCAGCCCCACCTCATGGCCGAGTGGGGCCGGGCCCTGGGCGCCCACGGCCTGCAGACGGCGCAGGTGCTCCTCACCGCCGAGGACCTGGCCAGCCGCAAGCGCTTCCTCAACGCGCGCCGCACCTTCTCGCGGCTGCTGGAGCGGCGGGTGGTTCCGGTGGTGAACGAGAACGACACGGTGGCGGTGGACGAGATCAAGGTCGGCGACAACGACTCGCTGGCGGCCCTGGTGGCGAGCTGCGTCGAGGCGGAGCTGGTGGCCATGCTCACCGACGTGGATGGGCTCTACGACCGCGACCCGCGCCAGGCCGGAGCGCGGCTGCTCCACGAGGTGCCGCGCGTCACCGCCGAGGTGGAGCGCGTGGCCGGCGGCGCCGGCAGCGACCGCTCGATCGGCGGCATGGTCACCAAGCTGAAGGCGGCGCGGCGGCTGGCGGCCCACGGGGTGGCCACCGCCCTGCTCTCGGGGCGGCGCCCCGGTGCCCTCGGCGGGCTCCTGGCCGGCGAGCGGGTGGGCACCTTCTTCCCGCCGGCGGCCGAGCGGCTCCCGGCGCGCAAGGGCTGGCTGGCGGTGGCGGCCAAGGGCAAGGGCACCATCCTGGTGGACGCGGGGGCCCGCCGGGCGCTCGTCACCCAGGGGCGGAGCCTGCTGCCCTCCGGCGTCCGCTCGGTGGCCGGCCACTTCGGCGTGGGCGACCCGGTGGACATCGCCGTGGAGCGCGGACGCCCCTTCGCCAGGGGGCTCGCCGGCTACGGCGCCGACGAGGTGCGCCGCATCGCCGGGCTCAAGACCGGCGAGATCGAGGGTGCCCTCGGGTATAAGTACCTGGACGAGGTGGTCCACCGCAACGACCTGGTCCTGCTCGACACGGCCCACGACGAGTCCGCCCGATGAAAGGCCCCGCGCCCGAGATCCCCGCCGCCCTGCAGAAGCAGATGCGCGCGCTGGCCGAGGAGGCTCGTGCCGCGGCGCGCGCCCTCTCCTTCGCCGAGACCCGGCGCAAGGACGAGGCGCTCCGCGCCGCCGCCGAGGCGCTCCGGCGCCGCGAGAAGGCCATCCTGGCCGAGAACCGCGCCGACGTAGAGGCGGCTCGCCGCTCCGGGCAGCCGGCGGCCTTCGTGGACCGGCTCCTCCTCGACGGGAAGCGGATCGAGGCCATGGCCCGCTCCCTGCTGGAGGTGGCGGCGCTGCCGGACCCGGTGGGCGAGGTGACCGAAAGCTGGCGCCGCCCCAACGGCCTCCTGGTGAAGAAGGTCCGCATCCCGCTGGGCGTGGTGGTGATGGTCTACGAGGCTCGCCCCAACGTGACCATCGACGCCGCCGGGCTGTGCCTCAAGAGCGGCAACGCCGTCATCCTCCGGCCCGGCTCGGATGCGCTGCGCTCCTCGCTGGCGCTGGCCGAGGCCTTCGGCGAGGGGCTCGCCAAGGCCGGGCTGCCCCGGGCGGCGGCCCAGGTGGTGCCCACCCCCGACCGCGAGGCCACCTTCGCGCTCCTGGCCCTCGACGACCTGGTGGACCTGGCCATCCCCCGCGGCGGGCCGGCGCTCATCCGCGCCGTGGCCGAGCGCTCGCGGGTCCCGGTGGTGAAGCACTACATGGGGGTGTGCCACCTGTTCCTCGACGAGACCGCCGACCTCAAGGCCTCGGTGGACCTGGCCATGAACGGCAAGGTGCAGCGCCCCGGCGTGTGCAACGCGGTGGAGTGCCTGCTGGTGCACCGCGCCGCCGCGCAGCGGCTGCTGCCCGCGGTGGGGAAGGCCCTGGCGGGGGCCGGGGTGGAGCTGCGCTGCGACCCGACCTCGCTCACCCTCCTCAAGCGCGCCGCCGTGCGGGCCATCCCGGCCAGGCCCGACGACTACGGCCAGGAGTTCCTCGACAAGATCCTGGCGGTGCGGGTGGTGCCGGACCTCGACGGGGCGCTCGACCACATCGCCCGCTACGGCTCCCTCCACACCGAGGCCATCGTCACTCGCGACCTCGGCAACGCCCGGCGCTTCGAGCGGGAGGTCACCGCCGGCGCCGTGATGGTCAACGCCTCCACCCGCTTCAACGACGGCGGCGAGCTCGGGCTCGGCGCCGAGATCGGCATCTCCACCACCAAGCTGCACGCCTTCGGCCCCATGGGGCTCAAGGAGCTGACCACCCAGAAGTTCGTGGTCGAGGGCGACGGACACGTGAGGACCTGATGCGAAAGCCCGCCCACCGCAAGAGCCGCGCCGCCCCCGCCCGCAAGGCCCCCGCCCGCAAGCCCCGCCCGGGCCCGGCGCGCCAGGCGCCGCGGGTGGCGGCGCCGGCCGCCGCGGCCGGGCGCGACGAGTCGGCGCGGCCGCGGGCCATGGCGGCGGCCCGGGCCGGGCTGGAGAAGAAGGCCGAGGACGTGCTGGTCCTCGACGTGCGGGGGCTGGTCTCCTACGCCGACTTCTTCGTGGTGATGAGCGCCGACTCGGAGCCCCAGGCCGCGGCCATCGCCGACGAGGTGGACCGGCGGCTCGGCGCGCTCGGGGCCCGCAAGCTGGGCATCGAGGGGCGCAGCGGCGGCCGCTGGGTGCTGCTCGACTACGGCGACGTGGTGGCCCACGTCATGTTCCCCGAGACCCGGCAGTTCTACGACATCGAGGGGCTGTGGGCCGACGCCCCACGGATGCGCATCGAGGGGTAGGGCTGGTCTCGCCGCCGATCCGACCGCGGCCGCACGGTAGGGCGGGGGCTCGTCCCCCGCCGATTCACCGTGCGCCTAGTACCCGTGGCACGGGCTGCAGGTGGACCAGCCCACCGGCGTCACCCCCCAGCGCACCTGCGTCTCCTGGAGGTGGCAGGCGACGCTGGAGCAGGTCTTGGTGCCGGGGTCGTAGCTGGCGCCGGAGAGCTCCACCGAGAAGGTGGAGGTGTCGGCCTCGTAGAGCCCGCCCGGGGGCAGCGGCGATGGCCCGCTGGAGAGGCCTCGCACCCAGTACGGCCTGGTGAGGCCGCTGGTGGGGGCGCCCGGGTACGCGTTCACCGGCAGCAGGGCGCGGGAGTCGAAGGCGACGTCCCGCGTCCCGTTCACGTGGCGTAGCGGCAGCACCCGGCCGGCGCTCGCGGGCGCCGTGCCGCCGGCGGCGTGGCACGTCGCGCACTGGGTGCTCTGCCACTGCGCGTTGGCGAGCCGGGCGGGATCGCCGCCGGGGAGCTGGTACTGCCCGGTGGTGTCGAGCCAGTAGAACCCGGAGGGGCCGGTGGCAGCGGGATCGACCGTCTGCTCGTGGCAGGTCTGGCAGGTGATGGGCCCCGCGTCGGCCCCGGCGCTCCAGGCCCCGTGGTAGCTCGTGTGCCAGGCCCCGAGCAGGCCCGGGAAGTGGCCGTACTCCCACCCGTCGTCCGCCAGCTGGAGGTGCGTGTTGGCGTCAGGCGCGCCGGCCCCGCCGCTCGGGTAGCGCGGCGGGTCGTCGTGGCAGCCGGCGCAGCCGGGCGGCCCACCCGTGGTCCAGGCCGGGCTCAGGATGGCCGGGCCGCCGTAGGGCTTCACCCAGCTCGGCATCTCCTGGCCCGAGGAATGACAGTAGACGCCGGAGCAGGTGCCGTTGGGCCCGCCGGAGTAGGCGGCCGTGGGCGAGGCCCGCGCCTTGAGCGAGCCAGCCGGGGCGGTCGCGTCGTACACCTCGACCTCGACGGTGCCGTCCAGGTGCTTGCCCGCATCGAGCGGGTGGCAATGCCCGCAGCCGAAGGCGTACACCGGCGGGGCGGTCGTCGGGGTCGAGGTCGGGTAGCGGTCCTGCAGCACGGTGAGGTCGCCATAGCTACCGGAGCCGGCGACGCCGGCGAGCCCGAAGTGGACCGCGTGGGCGCCCGTGGCCGGCGGGAAGCCGTGGCAGCCGGCGCAGCCGCCGCTGATCGTCACCTCCAGGGTCCCGTCGATGTGCCTGCCGCCGGCGACGTCGACGCTGCCGCCGGGGAGCACGGTGGCCGGGTGACAGGTGTTGCATCCGGTGAGCTGCACGTGCGGAGGCGGGGGCGGCCAGCCGTGACAGGTCGAGCAGACGCCGGGTCGGCCCGGGTCGGGCTCCTGGGCGAAGGTCCAGACCGGCCCCCGCGCCGGCGGCGAGCTCATGGTGGCGCCGTGGCAGTAGACTCCGGAGCAGATGGGGCCGGCCCGGTCCCAGCCGGGGGTCGCGCCCCTCGCCGCCGCCAGCGGCCCGAAGGTGACGGTGGCCTGCACCGCGTCGATGTGGCCCGGGTCGCCGACGTCGACCGGGACCACGTGGCACTCCGAGCAGGCGATGGCCGAGCGGACCGGCGTGTCGCGCAGGTGGATCTGGTGGGCGCCCACCTCGACGGCGGTGGTGGCGGTGAGGCCGGAGACCGACCGCGGCGGGGCCGGGTTGGCGCTCCCGTGGCAGGTGGTGCAGGTCACCGTCGCCGGCTGGACGACGCCGTCGATGTGCTTGCCGCCGGCCACCAGGATGGCCCCGCTCGAGTCCACCGTCTCGGGGTGGCAGTTCCAGCAGGCGGAGGACTGCGGGTGACGCAGCGGCGGGGGCGCGCCGTGGCAGGTGGTGCAGACGCCGGGGCGGCCGGGGTCGGGCTCGACGGCGAAGGTCCAGACGGGCCCCTGCGCTGGCCCGGAGGCCAGCGTGGCGCCGTGGCAGTAGACGCCGGAGCACGTGGCCGAGCCGCGGTTCCAGCCGGGCGCGGCGTTGTGCGAGGCCAGCGGGCCGAAGGTCACCTCGGCCGGGGGGGCGTCGATGTGCCCCGGGGAGTCCACCGCGGCCGGGACGACGTGGCACTCGGTGCAGGCCACGGCCTGGCGAATCGCGGTGTCGCGGAGGTGGAGCTGGTGCGCGCCCACGGCGACGTCGGTGGTGGCCGAGGAGCCGGCGGTGTCGACCGGCGGGGCCGGGTTCTGGGTCTGCGCGTCGCCGTGGCAGGACGTGCAGCCGAGCCCGCCCACCTGGACAGCGCCGTCGATGTGCTTGCCGCCCGCGACCAGGATGGCCCCGCCGGCGTCGACCGTCTCGGGGTGGCAGCCGGAGCAGTCCGCGACCTGGGGATGGGGCAACGGCGGAGGCGCGCCGTGGCAGGTGGCGCAGACGCCGGGGCGGCCCGGGTCGGGCTCGATGGAGAAGGTCCAGGTTGGCCCCTGCGCCGGCGGCGACCTCAAGGTGGCGCCGTGGCAGTACACGCCCGAACAGCGGGCGTCGGGGGAGCGGCTCCACGACGGGGAGGCGGGCGTGGTGCTGCCCTCGTGCCGGGCCAGCGGGCCGAAGGTGACCTCCGCGGGCGGGGAGTCGAGGTGCCCCGGCGAGTCGACGGCGGGGGGGACCAGGTGGCACTCGGTGCAGTTGACGGCCGAGCGGACGGGCGTGTCGCGGAGGTGGAGCTGATGCGCCCCCACGGTGACCGAGGTGGTGGCCGACCCTCCCGAGGTGTCCGCCGGAGGCGCCGGGTTCGCGACGCCGCCGTGGCAGTGGCTGCAGCCTCCGCCGGGCTTGGCGAAGGCGGCGGGCCGGGTGTCGCCGCAGGCGGCGAGGAGGGCGAGCGCGCAGGCGAGGGCGGGGCCGGTCCACCTCATGGGGTGCATCAACGCACCGTCACGGGTGGCCCGGCCTTGATGGCGGTCAGGCGGCGGGCCCGGGCCCGGCGGGACTCGGGTCCGGCGGTCTAGAAGCGGACCAGCCAGGCCAGGAGGCCCGCGCCCACCGCCAGGGCCGCGGCCACCGTCCAGCTCCAGCGCAGCCCGCGGCGCGGCACCGCCGGCGCCGAGCCGGTGGCCTCGTCGGCGGCGCGGGTGGCCATGAGCGACGCGGCGTCGATGCGGGTGAGCGCGTCGGCCTCCTCGGCGAAGCCGCGGTGGGCCAGCAGGGCCACCAGGCGCGCCTGCGGGTGGATGCCGCCGAGGAGCCCGGCGGCGCAGCGGTCCAGCTCGCGGGCCAGGTCGCCGGCGCGCCAGCGGGCCCGGGTCCGGCGCTCCAGGCAGCGCTCCATCACCCGCGCCAGCCGCCGGGGGAAGCCCGGCAGCACCGAGCGCAGCCTGGGGAAGGTGCCGCGGCGGATGGCGTTGAAGAGCGCCTCGGCGTCGGCGCCCTTGAAGGGCTTGTCGCCGCAGGCCAGCTCGTAGAGGGTCACCCCCAGCGCCCAGACGTCGGCCAGCGGATCGGCCTGCTCGCCCGCCAGGAGCTCCGGGGCGATGTAGGAGGGGCTGCCCACCAGCATCCCGTCGCGGGTGAGGTCGCTGGCGGTGCGGTCCTTGGCGATGCCGAAGTCCATGAGCTTCACCTCGCCGTCGCGCGACACCATGATGTTGGCGGGCTTGACGTCGCGGTGGAGCAGCTTGTTGAAGTGGACGTAGTCGAGGGCCTCGGCGACGCGCGCGCCGATGACCGCCAGGCAGGCCGGCGGCAACGGCCCTCCCTGCACCATGACCCGGTTCAGGTCGGCGCCGTCGACGAACTCGGTGATGAGGTAGAGGGTGTCCTCCTTCTCCACCAGGTCGTGCACCGCCACCACCGCCTGGTGGCGGAGCTGGGCGTAGGCCCGCCCCTCGCGGCGGAACCGCTCCAGCAGCTCCTTGGACCGGGCCAGCTTCTGATCCAGGGCCTTCACGGCCACGCGCCGGTCCAGGCCCTCCTGGAAGGCCTCGTAGACCACCCCCATGCCGCCGCGCCCGAGCTCCCGCACGATGCGGCAGGTGCCGACCTTTCGCACCGCCATGCCGGATCCGAGCTTGCGACGGTGCCCGGGGTGAAGGCAAGGGGCGCGCCCGGCCGCGGAAGGAGGCTTGCCTGGACCGGGCCCTGCCCTGCTACAATCGCGCTCCCCACTCCTGGAGCGCGAATCCCCAGGACGATCAACGTCGTCGCGCGCGCCCCGGTGCGCGCGCTGGAGGCCAGATGTCCCAGCAGCCCAAGCGTCCCATGGTGACCATGGACGGCAACGAGGCGGTCGCCTCGGTGGCCCATCGCATCAACGAGGTCATCGCCATCTACCCCATCACGCCCTCCTCCAACATGGGCGAGTGGGCAGACGAGTGGTCCGCCTTCGGCCGGAAGAACGTGTGGGGCACCGTCCCCACGGTGGTGGAGATGCAGTCCGAGGGCGGGGCCTCCGGCGCGGTGCACGGGGCGCTGCAGGGCGGCGCGCTCACGACGACCTTCACGGCATCGCAGGGCCTGCTGCTCATGATTCCCAACATGTTCAAGATCGCCGGCGAGCTCACCTCGATGTGCATGCACGTCTCCGCCCGCACGGTGGCCACGCACGCCCTCTCGATCTTCGGCGACCACTCCGACGTCATGGCGGTGCGCCAGACCGGCTTCGGCATGCTGGCCTCGGCCTCGGTGCAGGAGGCCCACGACTTCGCCGCCATCGCCCAGCGCGCCTCGCTGAAGAGCCGGGTGCCCTTCCTGCATTTCTTCGACGGCTTCCGGACCTCCCACGAGGTGCAGAAGATCGAGCTCCTGGCCGACGACGACCTGCGCAAGATGATCCCCGACGACCTGGTGGCGGCGCACCGGGCCCGGGCCCTTTCGCCGGACAGGCCGGTGGTGCGCGGCACCGCCCAGAACCCGGACGCCTTCTTCCAGGCGCGCGAGGCCTGCAACCTCTTCTACCAGGACTGCCCCGACGTGGTTCAGGGGGCGATGGACGACTTCGCCAGGGTGGCCGGCCGCAAGTACCACCTCTTCGACTACGTGGGCCACCCGGAGGCCGAGCGCATCCTGGTGATGATGGGCTCGGGCTGCGAGGCCGCGCACGAGGTGGTGGAGTACCTCGGCCGGCGCGGCGAGAAGGTGGGGCTGGTGAAGGTCCGGCTCTTCCGCCCCTTCTCGCTGGGCTCCTTCATGGCGGCCCTGCCGCGCTCCACGACCCACGTGGCGGTACTGGACCGCACCAAGGAGCCGGGCTCGCTGGGCGAGCCGCTCTACCAGGACGTGGTGACGGCCCTGCGCGAGGCGCAGCAGGCGCACATCGACCGCTTCCACCACGAGATCACGGTCATCGGCGGCCGCTTCGGCCTGTCGTCGAAGGAGTTCACCCCCGCCATGGTGAAGGCGGTCTTCGACGAGCTCTCGAAAGCCCGCCCCAAGCGCCATTTCACGGTGGGCATCAACGACGACGTGACCCACCTCTCCCTCCCCTACGATCCCGGCTTCACCACCGAGGGGCCGGAGGTGGTGCGGGCCGTCTTCTACGGCCTGGGCGCCGACGGCACGGTGGGGGCCAACAAGAACTCCATCAAGATCATCGGCGAGGACACGCCCAACTGGGCGCAGGGCTACTTCGTCTACGACTCCAAGAAGTCGGGCTCCATCACCATCTCCCACCTGCGCTTCGGGCCCAGGCCCATCCGCTCCACCTACCTCATCGCGCGCGCCAACTTCGTGGCCTGCCACCAGTTCGGCTTCCTGGAGAAGTACGAGATGGCCGAGCAGGCCGAGGATGGGGCCACCTTCCTCCTCAACTCCCCCTACGGCCCGGACGAGGTGTGGGGCCACCTGCCGCAGGAGGTGCAGCGGCAGATCATCGACAAGAAGCTGCGCCTGTTCGTGATCGACGCCTACAAGGTGGCCAAGGACACCGGCATGGGCGGGCGCATCAACACCATCATGCAGACCTGCTTCTTCGCCATCTCCGGCGTGCTGCCCCGCGAGCAGGCCATCGTCCACATCAAGAAGTCCATCGAGAAAACCTACGGCCGCAAGGGCGCCGAGGTGGTGAAGAAGAACTTCGAGGCGGTGGACCACACCCTGGCCCACCTCTACCAGGTCGAGACCCAGGGGCGGAAGGCCGACGGCGCGCCGCGCCCGCCGGCGGTCTCGGAGCAGGCCCCTGACTTCGTGAAGCGCGTCACCGCCACCATGCTGGCCGGCAAGGGCGACCTCCTGCCAGTGTCGGCCTTCCCGGTGGACGGCACCTGGCCCTCCGGCACCGCCCGCTGGGAGAAGCGGGCCATCGCCCTCGAGATCCCGGTCTGGGAGGAGCCGCTCTGCATCCAGTGCAACAAGTGCGCGCTCATCTGCCCGCACGCCGCCATCCGCGTCAAGTACTACCCGGCCCAGGAGCTCAAGGCGGCGCCCCCGACCTTCAAGTCGATGGACTTCAAGTCCGCCGAGGTGAAGGGCATGAAGTACACCGTCCAGGTGGCGCCGGAGGACTGCACCGGCTGCAACCTGTGCGTGGAGTTCTGCCCGGCCGAGTCCAAGACCGAAAAGGGGCACAAGGCCATCAACATGCGCCCCATGACCCCGCTGCGGGAGCCGGAGCGCAGGAACTACGACTTCTTCCTGTCGCTCCCCGACCCGGAGCGCGCCAAGGTGAAGCTGGACCTCAAGGGGACCCAGTTCCTGGAGCCGCTCTTCGAGTACTCGGGCGCCTGCGCCGGCTGCGGCGAGACCCCCTACATCAAGCTCATCACCCAGCTCTACGGCGACCGGGCCATCATCGCCAACGCCACCGGCTGCTCCTCGATCTACGGCGCCAACCTGCCGACCACGCCCTACGCCTTCAACGAGGACGGGCGCGGCCCGGCCTGGTCCAACTCCCTCTTCGAGGACAACGCCGAGTTCGGACTCGGCATCCGCCTGGCGGTGGACAAGCAGGCCCAGCACGCCCGCGAGATCCTCTCCACCATGGGCGCGCTGGCGGGAGACGAGCTGGTGAAGGGCCTGCTCGAGGCCGACCAGTCCACCGAGGCCGGCATCCAGGCCCAGCGGGAGCGGGTGAAGGCGCTCAGGCAGAAGCTCTCCCGGGCCGACGCCCGCGAGGCGAGGTGGCTCGACAAGATCGCCGACTACCTGGTCAGGAAGAGCATCTGGATCGTGGGCGGCGACGGCTGGGCCTACGACATCGGCTACGGCGGCCTGGACCACGTCATCGCCATGGGCAAGGACGTGAACATCATCGTGCTCGACACCGAAGTCTACTCCAACACCGGCGGCCAGGCCTCCAAGGCCACCCCCATGGGCGCGGCCGCCAAGTTCGCCATGAGCGGCAAGGCGGTGCCCAAGAAGGACCTGGCCATGCTGGCCATGACCTACGGCCACGCCTACGTGGCCCGCATCGCCATGGCGGCCAAGGATGCCCAGACCGTCAACGCCATCAAGGAGGCCGACAGCTTCCCCGGCACCGCGGTGCTGGTGGCCTACAGCCACTGCATCGCCCACGGCTACGACATGGCCGACGCCGTCGTGCAGCAGGAGAAGGCGGTGGACTCAGGCTACTGGCCGCTCTTCCGCTACGACCCGCGCCGCGCCCAGAAGGGGGAGAGCCCGCTCAAGATGGACTCGGCGGCTCCCAAGCTCTCGCTGGCCGAGTTCATGGCCCACGAGACCCGCTTCCGCATGGTGGAGCAGACCAACCCCGAGCAGTACAAGAAGCTGGTCGCCGAGGCGGAGCGCCTGGCCAAGGAGCGCTACGCGCTCTACGAGCAGATGGCCCGGGCCATGAACCCGGCCAACCTGGTTCCCGGCGCCGCCGCCAGGGCCGCGCCCGCTGCGCCGGCAGCGTCGCCGTCGGCGCCCGCGGCGCTGGCGCCGACGCAGCCCAAGGCCAAGGCCTAGCCAGCCCTCACCCCGACCCGGGCCTCCGAGCGTTCCCTCCAGCGAGCGGGCTCGGCGGCTCCACGCCCCGGAGGGCGGGCCCTTGCGGCCCGCCGGCGGCGACGCCGCGGGGTCCACGCGTACGGGCGCAACCATCACTCCCGGGCGAGGTCCAGCCCGAGCCTCGCCACCAGCGCTGCCGCCACCAGCAGCACCACCAGGCGCACCACCCGGTCGCCGCCGTGCACCGCCAGGTGGGCGCCGAGGAGTCCGCCCAGGAAGTTCGCGGTCGCCATGGGGAGCGCCACGCTCCAGAGCACCGCGCCCCGCGCCGCGAAGAGCGCCAGCGCCGCCAGGTTGGAGGCGAAGTTGGCCACCTTGGCGTCGGCGCTGGCCTCCTGGTAGCCGGCGTCAAAGAACCAGACGAAGGCGAAGATGAGGAAGGTGCCGGTCCCGGGGCCGAAGAAGCCGTCGTAGGCGCCCAGGCCCAGGGCCACCGCCGCCGCCACCGGGAGGCGCCGCGGCAGCCGCGCCGGGCGCGGGGCCGGCGCGGCCGGGCGGAAGGCCAGCAGCGCCGCCACCAGCAGGAGCAGCGCCAGCACCACCGGCCGCAGCGTGGACGACGGGATGAGCAGCACCAGCGCCGCCCCGCCGAGCGAGCCGAGGAGGCCCGCCGGGAAGGTCACCCGCGCCACCCGCCCGTCGACCAGGCCGGCCCGGCCGTAGCGCAGCAGCGCGGCCCCGGACCCGAAGACGCTCTGTCCCTTGTTGGTGGCGAGGGCGGTGGCGGGGGGAAGGCCGGCCGCCAGCAGCGCCGGCACCGTCAGGAGCCCGCCCCCGCCGCCGATGGCGTCCACCGCTCCGGCGAGGAGCGCTGCCAGGGAGAGCAGGGCGACGGTGGCGGGCGGCAGGGTCACGGGGCGGGCGGGCGCCGCGACTCTACTCCCGAAGGTCCCCGGTCGGGGCGAGGCGGCGCCGCCGGCGGCGGAGTAGAGTCCGGCGCCATGTTCCTGGGACACTTCGCCGTCGGGCTGGCCGCCAAGAAGGTCGCCCCGCGCACCTCGCTTGCGACCCTCTTCGCGGCGGCTCAGCTGGTGGATCTCGTCTGGCCGGTGCTGGTGCTGCTGGGGGTGGAGTCGCTCCGCGTGGAGCCGGGCAACACCGCCTTCACCCCTCTCGACTTCGTGCACTACCCGTGGACGCACAGCCTGCTCATGGCGGTGGCCTGGGGGGCGGCCTTCGGGCTCCTCTACCGGGCCCGCACCGGCTACAAGCGGGGGGCCTTCGCGGTGACGGCGCTGGTGGGGAGCCACTGGCTCCTGGACCTCTTGACCCACCGGCCGGACCTGCCGCTCGTACCGGGGCTCTCCACCAAGGTGGGGCTGGGGCTGTGGAACTCGGTCCCGGGAACGGTGGTGGTCGAGCTGTCGATGTTCGCGGCCGGGCTGGCGGTCTACCTCTCCGCCACCCGGGCGCGCAACCGCCGTGGCGCCCTGGCGCTGTGGGCGCTGGTGGCCGTGTTCCTGCTCATCTACGTCGGGAACCTGACCCAGGTCCCGCCCGGGCCGGTGGCGGTCGCCTCCTCCGCCCTGGGGATGTGGCTCTTCGTCCTGTGGGGCTGGTGGATCGACCGGAACCGCGAGGCCCGCGGCGAGCCCGCTCCCTCGCCCTCCTGAGCCGTTCCGCCCGCGCCCGGCGCGCCGCCTCGACCGCCAGCCGCGCCCAGGGGAGCATCCCCTCGGCGTCGTCCATGGCCTCGGGCGGCGGAGCGAAGTAGGAGAGGCTCACCTCCCGCCTGCCCCCTCCCAGGTAGACGAAGGGCTCGCCGCCGGCGGCCTCGAAGGCCGGGCGGCTGGCCCCGTCCACCTTGAGCCAGAGGCGCCACTCGTCCGGGTCGCCGATGGCGAACATGGCGCCGCCGAGGTAGAGGCCGAGGCCGCCGAACATCCGGCGCGGCTGGACTGGCCCCAGCGGCGCGAAGAGGTCGAGGCAGTGCAGCTCGAAGTCCCGGTGGCGCGACACGCCGGGACAGCCTGCCCCGGCCGGTCCGGCGCCGCAAGCGGCTCCCCCGAGGGGCCCGGCCCCGGGCCGCGGTCCCGCCCCGGCCGGGGCGCCTGCTACACTCGAGCCGGCAGATCCTTTTCCCGTGGCGCGCGTTGGAGAGGGTCGGGACCTTGGGCAGGGACGAGAGCGACGAGAGGCTCATGGCGCGGTACCAGGCCGGTGACGTGGCGGCGTTCGAGGCCCTCCTCGGCCGCCACCGCGGGCCGGTGTTCTCCTTCCTGCTCCGGCTCACCGGAGACCGGAGCCGCGCCGAGGACCTCCTGCAGGAGGCCTGGCTCAAGGTGGTGGGCGCCGCGCCGCGCTGGGAGCGGCGAGCCCGCTTCACCACCTGGCTCTACACCATCGCCCGGAACCTGGCGCTCGACGAGGCCCGCCGCGCCGCGAAGCGGCGGCCGGGGGCCGAGCCGGCCGGCGCCGCGCCGCCCGAGCCGGCGGCGACCGATCCAGCGCCGGACCGGGCCGCCGCCAGCGCGCTGCTGCGTCCCAAGCTGGAGGCGGCGCTCCGGTCGCTCCCCGAGGAGCAGCGGGAAGTGTTCCTGCTGCGGGAGTACGCCGGGCTCCCCTTCCAGGAGATCGCGCGCGTCACCGGCGCGCCGGAGAACACCGTGAAGAGCCGCATGCGCTACGCGCTCGAGGGGCTCAGGCGCGCCCTCCAGTCCATGGGCGTCGCGCCCGAGGAGGCCGCCACGCCGGTGCCGGGGGGCGTCCCATGACCCATCAGGAGTGCCAGGACCGCCTCCTCGAGTTCGCCTACGGCGAGCTCGACCGGCGCCGCGCCGGCGAGGTACAGGCCCACCTCGAAGCCTGCCCGGCCTGCGCCGGGGTCTACCGCCGCATCGCCGGGGTGCGGGAGGTGATGGGGCGCCTCGAGCCCGAGCCGCCGCCCGACGGAGGCGAGCGCGTGGTGCTGGCGGCGGCGCGGGAGGCAGCCGACCGCCGTCGCGAGGAGCGCCCCTCGCTGGGGCTGCCGCTGTGGGCCTGGAAGGCGTCGGTGGCCACGGTGCTGGTGGCGGCGGTGGCGGGGGTGTCGGTCAAGATCGTCTCCATGCGCCAGCGGTCGCAGGTCGAGGAGGTGGCCGCGGCGCCGGTCGCCGCTGGCCGGGCGCCCGAGGCCCCGACCCCCCCGATGCCGCCGTCGGCGTCGGCGCCGGCCGAG
>DASRTO010000341.1:0-10091 GCA_035655915.1 Anaeromyxobacteraceae bacterium | reverse complement strand
ACCAGGCCTTCGCGTTCGACCGCCACTTCGATGCCGAGGGATTCGCGCGGCCCGGGTGACGGTCCTCCGGACTTTCAGGCCTCGCCCTCCACCAGCCGGGCGTGCAGCCGCCGCACCACCTCCGGCGCCGCCGCGGCCTCGAGGTAGGCGGTCACCCGGAGCGGCGAGCCGGTGATGGCCCGGGGCCGGGCTCCCTGCTCCGCCAGCGCCGCCTCGACCTCGCGCCGGATCCGGTCGCCGCCGCAGGCCGCCCCCACCACCGACACCGAGCCCACCCCCTCGTCGGCCACGGCGAGGTCGCCCCCGAGCTCGCGGCCCAGCGACGCCTTGGTTGCCGGCCACTCGTGGACGTTGTCGAGCGGGAGCGCCAGGTGGACCCGCCGGCCCTCGGGCCACGACTCCTGCGGCGCCGCGCCGTGCCGCTCCAGCACCGCCAGGGCGCCCGCCAGCGACCCGGCCGCCACCTCCAGCAGCGCCAGCGAGCGCTGCGAGGTCACGCCCACCACCCGCGCCGGCCCGGCCCCGGGGCTCCCCTGCACCACCGTCTCGGCGTCGCTGCCGCTGGTGGCCCGGGCGCGGATGGCGATGCCGCTCCGGCGGGCGAACTCCACCGCCTGGGCGTTCAGCACCTTGGCCCCGGCCTGGGCCAGCTCCTGCATCTCCTCGTAGGCGATGCGCTCGAGCCGCCGCGGCCGCTCCACCACCCGCGGGTCGGCGGTGTAGACGCCGTCCACGTCGGAGTAGATCTCGCAGTCGGCTCCCAGCGCCGCCGCCATGGCCACCGCGGTGGTGTCGGAGCCGCCCCGTCCCAGGGTGGTGACCTCCTTCCCCGGCGACACGCCCTGGAAGCCGGCCACGATGACCACCCGGCCCCGCGCCAGCTCCTCCCGCACCCGCACCGGGCGGACCTCCAGGATGCGGGCCGAGGTGTGGCTGCCGGTGGTGATGATCCCCGACTGGCTGCCGGTGAAGCTCACCGCCGGGACGCCCATGTCGTTGAGCGCCATGGAGAGGAGCGCCATGGCGATGCGCTCGCCGGCGGAGAGCAGCATGTCCATCTCGCGGCGCGCCGGGGCCGGGGAGACCTGCTTGGCCAAGGCGATGAGCTGGTCGGTGGTCTTGCCCATGGCCGAGACCACCACGCACACGTCCTGGCCGGCCCGCCGGGCGGCGGACACCTTCTCCGCCACCTGCCGGATCTTGTCGACGTCGGCGACCGAGGAGCCGCCGTACTTCTGGACCACCGTCGCCATGGCCTCGGGCCCTGACCTCCGGAAATGGGGAGCTTATACCAGCGCTCCACACGGGCTGGGAAACGGCGCGCCCGTCTCCGCCTCCTTGACAAGCGCCGGGCGGCGACTATCGTGGCGCGCGCCGGGTTACCTGCCCAACGTCCCATGGCGCCAGGGGAATTCGCGGCGGCCCGAGGTGGTTCCAGGCCCGACAGGAGGGTCTCATGATCGAAGTGAGCCGCCTCACCAAGCGCTACCGCGACCTCGTGGCGGTGGACGACCTCTCCTTCACGGTGGGCAAGGGCGAGGTGGTCGGCTTCCTGGGCCCGAACGGCGCCGGCAAGTCCACCACCATGCGCATCCTCACCGGCTTCCTGCCCGCCACCTCGGGCACGGCCAGGGTGGCGGGGTTCGACGTCTTCGAGGAGCCGCTGGAGGTGAAGCGCCGCGTCGGCTACCTCCCCGAACAGCCCCCGGTCTACGACGCCCTCACACCCCGCTCCTACCTGCGCTTCTGCGCCTCGCTGAAAGGGCTGCCCCGCCAGCGAGTGAAGGACGAGATCGACCGCGTCGCCGAGCGCACCGGCGTCACCGCGGTCATGAACCGGGTCATCGGCAACCTCTCCAAGGGTTACCGGCAGCGGGTGGGCCTGGCCCAGGCGCTGCTGGGAGACCCGGAGGTGCTGGTGCTCGACGAGCCCACCGTGGGGCTCGACCCGCTCCAGATCCGCGAGGTGCGCGAGCTGGTGAAGTCGCTGGCCGGCCGGCACACCGTCATCCTCTCCACCCATATCCTCCCGGAGGCGGCCATGACCTGCCAGAAGGTGCTGGTCATCCACCAGGGGCGCCTGGTGGACTTCGACACGGTGGAGGGGCTCATCGCTCGCCACCTGCCGGGCCGCCGCGTCACCCTGGACGACATCGCCTTCCTCGAGGAGATCTACGGCAAGCTCGTCACCGCCCCGCCGGCGGTGGCGGAGGCCGCGCAGGGAGCCGCCTGATGCGACCCGTCCTGGCCATCGCCCGCAAGGAGCTGGAGTCCTACTTCACCACCCCCATCGCCTGGGTGATGCTCACGGTGGTGGCCTTCTTCGCGGCCCTGTTCTTCAACGGCTCCCTGGACGCCTACCGCTTCGTCACCCTGCGCGCCTTCCAGTTCCAGGACCCCTCGCTCTTGGAGCGCCTGAACCTCACCGACATGGTGGTGTCGCGCCTCCTCAGCACCATGGCCATCTTCGTGGTCATCGTGGCGCCGGTCCTCTCGGGGCGCCTGCTGGCCGAGGAGAAGCGCAGCCGCACCTTCGAGCTGCTCATGACCAGCCCGCTGCGGCCGGTCCAGATCGTGCTCGGCAAGTACCTGGCGGCGTTGGGGGTGATGGCGGCCGCGGTGGCCATCGTGGCGGCCTTCCCGCTGGTGCTGACCGTGGCCTCCAGGGGCGCCGGCGGCGGGGCCGGCGTGGAATGGCAGACGGTCGGCACCGGGCTGCTCGGGCTCTTCCTCTTCGGGGCCGCGGCCATGAGCGTGGGGCTGCTCTTCTCGGCGCTCACCGAGTCGGTCATCGTGGCGTCGCTCACCTCGTTCATCGTCCTCTTCACCCTGTGGATCGCCACCATCTTCACGGTGGGCGTCGAGGGGCCGGTGAAGGACCTGGTGACGGCCCTCTCGGCCTCGGAGCACCTCAACGCCTTCCTGGCCGGGCGCATCGAGCTGCGCGACCTCGTCTACTATCTGTCCCTCACCGCCCTGGGCCTGTACCTCGCCGAGCGGACGGTCGAGGGGCACCGCTGGGCGTGAGGACCGCCGCCATGCGCCACGCCATCGCTTCCCGGGTGCTGGGCTGGCTGGGCGGGCTCTTGCTCGCCTCCACCGCCGTCACCCTGCTCTTCTCGCTGGAGCTCTCCTCGGGCGGGCGCCTCACCACCGCCGGCGTGCTGGTGGTGAGCAAGGCGGTGCTGGGCCTGGCCGCGGTGGCGGCCGGCTTCGCCCTCGGCGAGCCGGGCGGGGTGAAGCGCTTCTTCACCGGCCGCGCCGCCCACTTCGGCTTCTTCACGGCGATCTCGGCGCTGCTGGTGGTGCTGCTCCTCACGGTCGCCAACTGGGCGGCCTGGAAGCGGCCCAGGATCTGGGACCTCACCAAGAACCGCATTTACACCCTCTCCGAGGACACCCAGAAGACGCTGGCGGGCCTCAAGGACGACGTCGAGGCGGTGGCCTTCTACGGCCAGGCCGAGCGGTCCTACTCCGAGGCCCAGGAGCTCCTGCGCCGCTACGCCGATCGCTCGCCGCACTTCAAGTACCGGATGGTGGATCCGTGGCGCTCCCCGGAGGAGGTGAAGCGCTTCGCCATCACCGACGGCGGACCGCGCATCGTGCTGCGGCGGGGAGGGGCCGAGGCCCGGGCCCGCGAGCCCAGCGAGCAGGCCCTGACGAGCGCCCTGGTGCAGGTGACCCGCTCCGGCAAGCGCACGGTCTACTTCACCGAGGGGCACGGCGAGCCGGCCCCCCGCGACGCCGGCAAGGCCGGCTACGCCGCCGCCGTGAAGGCCCTGGAGAGCGAGGGCTACCAGGTGGGCACCCTGTCGCTCCTGGACAAGGCGGAGGTGCCGGCCGACGCCTCGGCGGTGCTGGTGGCGGCGCCGCGCAAGGCCTTCCTGGAGCCGGAGGTGAAGGCGCTGCGCGACTACGCCGCCCGCGGCGGCCGGCTGGGGCTGTACCTGGAGCCGGAGGCGAACGCCGGCCTGGACGCCCTCCTCGGGGACTTCGGCGTCGAGGCCGACGAGGACATGGTGGTGGACCCGAACCCGGTGTCGCGCCTCTTCGGCGGCACCGCGGTGACGCCGGTGGTCCGCCCATCGGCGGCCCACCCCATCACCAAGGACCTGGCCCAGACCGGGGTGCTCCTCTCCACCGCGCGCTCGCTGGTGGCCCTGCGCGACGCCACGAGCACCCCCAGCCCCATCGCCCTCACCGGCGACACGGCCTGGGGCGAGACGGACGTGAAGAGCCTCTACGGCAAGGGGGCCAGGCGGGACGAGGGGGAGAAGGGCGGCCCGCTCCCGGTGGCCATGGCCGCCGAGCGGACCTTCGCGGGCGGCAAGGCCGCCCGGGCGGTGGTGGTGGGGGACGGCGACTTCTTCGCCAACGGCTACCAGGACCTGCTCGGCAACCTGGACTTCTTCATGAACGGCGTGAACTGGCTCGCCGAGCAGGAGGACCGCCTCACCATCCGCCCCCGCACCCGCGAGGCCTCGCGCCTCTTCCTCAGCGAGGCGCAGGCCACGGCCCTGAAGGTCGTCACCATCGACCTGGTGCCGCTGGCGCTCCTGGGCCTCGGCCTGGCGGTGTGGCTGGTGCGCCGCTCCCGGTGACGGACCGATGGTGAGGCCGCGCCGCGAGGCGGGGGTCCGTCCCCCGGCCGCTGGCAGGGCGGGGGATCGCCCCCCGCCGGTTCGCCCCACCCCGGGTCTTCCATGAGAGCCCGCGCCCGCAACGCCCTCGTCACCCTGGCCCTGCTGGCGGCCGCCGCGGCGGCGCTGGCCATCGCCTTCTACGCGGTGGAACGCCCCATGGAGCGGGAGAAGGCCGCCCAGGAGGCGGAGGAGAAGGTGCTGGTGCTGGGCCGGGACGAGGTCCGGGGCCTGCGCCTCGCGGGCAAGGGGCCGGAGGTGCGGCTCGAGCGCGCCGGCGACGGCTGGCGCGTCACGGCGCCGCTCGAGGCCCCGGCCGACCGGGCCGCCGCCGAGGCCCTCCTCGACGCCGCCCTGGAGCTACGCCGCCGCCAGCGCGTGGCCGAGCCCGACGCCGGCCTCGCCAGCTTCGGGCTCTCCCCGCCGCGGATGCGCCTCACCCTCGAGCTGGCCGGCGGCGGGACCCGCGAGCTGGAGGTGGGCGACGAGAACCCGTTCGACGGCTCCCTCTTCGTGCGCGCCGGCGGCGGGCCGGTGGTCGCGGTCGCGCCCGGGGCCAGGTACTCGCTGGAGAAGGGGCTCTTCGACCTCCGGGAGAAGCAGGTGTTCCCGGTGGAGGAGAAGGACCTCGTCCGGCTGGAGCTGAAGGGGCCGAGGATCGACGCGGTCCTGGTCCGCCAGGGCGGGGAGTGGCGCCTCTCGTCGCCCATCGCCGAGCGGGCCGACCGCGCCGCGGTGGGGCGGCTCGCCTCGGCGCTGCGCGGCCTGCGGGCCACCCGCTTCGACGACGCCCCCGGCCCCGCGGCCGGCTACGGCCTGGACCAGCCCCGCTTCGAGGTGACGGCCCGCGGCCCCGGCGACGCGGTGCGAACGATGGTCCTGGGCGAGGCGCCGCCGGCTGAGCCCCCCGGCGGCAAGCCGGCCGGCGGCAAGTCTGCCCCCGCGAAGGCGGCCGCCGCGAAGGCCGCAGCGGGCGAGAGTGGGAAGGAGAAGCAGGTGGCGGGCAAGCCCGCCGCCGATTGGTGGGCGCGGGTCTCCGGAAGCCGCTCGCTGGCGGCGGTACCGGGCAGCGTGACCAGGGACCTGGACCTGGACCTGTGGGCGCTGCGGGACAAGGCGCTCCTGCGCTTCGAGATGGACAAGGTGGCGGCCATCCGCGTCGAGCGGGGCGCCGAGGCCCTGGAGGCCCGGCGCGGGCCGTCGGCTCCCGACGGGGGGCCCTCGCCCGACTGGGCGCTCACCGCGCCGGGGGCCGCGCCGGCCGCCGCCTGGAAGCTGAGCGGCCTCCTCTACGCGCTGGATGGGCTCCAGGCGGCGCGCTTCGCCGACGAGCGCGGCATGCGCCTCGCCGAGCACGGCCTCGCCCCGCCGGCGACGGTGGTGACCCTCCTCGGGGCCGGCGGCGAGACGCTGGCCAGGCTGGAGGTGGGAAAGGCCTCGGGGCAGGAGACATTCGTGCGCGGCTCGGCGAGCCCGCGCATCGCCGCGGTCCCCACCTCGAGCCTGTCGCAGATCCCCAAGGGACCCGAGGACCTGGCCGAGCCCAAGAGCGGCGGGGCCGAGGCCGGGAAGGACGGCGGCCCGGGACAAGGTGGTTGATCTCCGGCCGCCTTGGCCTTATCTTCGCGCTTCCCAGGAGAGACCCGAATGGCCCGCGTCACCGTCGAAGACTGCCTCCCCATGGTGGACAACCGCTTCGCGCTGGTGCTCCTCGCCACCAAGCGGACCCGCCAGCTCATGGCCGGCGCCCGGCCGCTCATGGCCCAGACCAAGAACAAGCCGCCGGTGCTGTCGCTGCGCGAGATCGCCACCGGCAAGGTGCGCTTCGACCGCGCGGTGCGGGACGCCCTCTCCGGCAAGTTCGACAAGGAGAAGGCCACCATCCCCTCGGGGCAGACCCGCACCCTCCGCTAGGCTTCGCCGGCCGCGGCCGTCGGGGCTCACGGCTGGAGCGACTCGTCGGTCCCGGCCCCGAACGTCTCCCTCCCCCCGGCATTCGTTGAACACGTCAGGTCAGGGCTGCCCTGCCCGGCGCGCCAGGCAGCGGTGTCCCGTTCGGGCTCGCGTCGACCAGCCCGTGGCGGAAGCCCTGGCGCCAGCTGCGCCATCTCGGCTGCCAGTCGAGCTCGCGCTTGGCCTTCTGGTTCGAGGAGCCGCGGACCTGCGTCATCATCGACACGCCGACCGCACCGGCGGCGAGGCGCCCCAGCCAGACCGGCAAGTGCAGCGGCGGCTTGGCCCCGGCCAGCGCGGCCAGGAAGGGCAGCCATTCCGCGACCGGAGCCGGGTCGTCGTCGACGACGTTGTAGACGCCGCGCTGGCCGCGTTCGAGCGCGGCCACGGTCGCCGCGGCGGCGTCGTCGACGTGGATCCACGACCAGACGCCGGCGCCGCTGCCGACGAGTGGCAGCTTGCGCCTGCGGACGAGCTCGAGGAGCATCTCCGAGGCACCGGGTCCGTAGAAGTTGCCGTAGCGGAGGACCATGCCCTCGAGGGGCGCCGCCAGCACGGCCTGCTCGAGGTGGCGAATCGCCGCCAGCGACCGCGCTTGCGCCCTGGGCGGGTTGGGGTCCAAGGGATCCTGCTCGCTCTTCACCGGTCCGCCCTCGCGAGCATTCGGCCAGTTGGTGTAGCTCTGGGCGATGAAGCGCCCGACGCCGGCAGCGGCCGCGGCCCGCAGCAGATGGTCGGTCCCCTTCGTCCGAAGCTCGTTCGTCGCGGCAAAGACGCGATCGAATCGCCTCAGGTCGCTCATTCCGGACAGCGCGGTCATCTGATGGATGATGGCCTCGGGCCCGGCGCGAGCCACCGCCTCCCCGACCGCGACCCAGTCGAGGGCGTCGACCACGACCGGTTCGGCGCCGAGCGCACGCAGCCGCTGCACCTTCTCGGGGCTGCGGATGGTGGCGGTGACCTGGTGGCCCTGGCGAGCAGCTGGGGCAGCAGACGCCGGCCGATCGCCCCGGTCGCCCCGGCCAGAAAGACGCGCATGGCGGCACCTCTCTCGAACCGTCGCTTCACCCTCCCGGCGCCCGAGACGAGGTAGCTGGTCCGGTCGTGACAGGCTCGACACATCCGAGCCGGAGGGGCCGCGTCGGAATGAGGATGCGAGCAGGGTGCGGCGCCGCGCCGCGCTTCCGGGAGGCGCGGTGGACCCGAAGGGGGGCGGACCGAGCCGCGGCCGGTCCGGTCAGTTCATCGCCCGCGCCGCCAGGTGCCCGAGCTTCTCCCCCCCGCCGAGCCGGTAGCTGGCCCGGAGCTCGCGCAGGAGCCCCTCCACGTCGGCGTCCTCCACGAAGCGCCCCTCGAGCCAGCGGGCGTAGCCGCCGCCGAGGCGGTTGGCGGTGCGGTAGCGCTCGAGGTCCTCCTCGCCGAGCCCCTCCTGGTACCCCACCCGCTCGAAGAGCCGCCGCCGCAGCGCCCCGGAGGCGCGCCGCAGGCCGCGCCGCCACAGGTGCAGCAGGAGGAGCGCGAACTTGTCGACCTCGGCCTGTACCTCCAGCTCGAGCAGCGACACCGGCCGGCCGGCCACGGCGCGGGTGGCGAGGTAGACGAAGTGGGAGACCCCTTCGGCGGCGCAGGCCACCTCGTCCAGGCACGAGCGCCGGGTGAGCTGCGGGCGGGGGTGATGGGGGTCGGCCGCGGCGGCGCCGCGCAGCACCGCCTCGTCGAGGAAGAGCCCGAGCGCGAGGCCGCCTTCCTCCTGCCGCACCAGCAGCGCCTCACGCCCGGCCGGCTCGGCGCCGGCGGCTCTCGCCCCCTCGCGTCCCAGGAGGTAGTCGCCCACCTGCGGCGCCGTGACACCGTAGATGGCCTCGAACTCCGCCTGCAGGAAGGCGAGGGTGGCGCGGGGCTCGCTCAATGCTTGAAGGCGCGGGGGCCGGGCCCCGCGAAGAGGGCCACTCCCCGCTCGCGCAGGCGCTCGGCCACGCGCTCCGAGCCGGTGTCGAGGAAGCGCTGGTAGAGGCGCACCAGCCCCCGGTTGGATCGCAGGTCGGAAAGCTCGGCGATCTCCGCGAAGCAGTCCACCAGCTGCTCGAACCGCCCCGCCAGCTCGCCGAAGAGGTCGCCCGAGCCGGCCGGCCCACCCCCGCCGGCGATGGCCTCGTAGGCCCGCTCTCCCATCTCCATGTAGTAGTCGATGTCCACCCGCCGCCGCGCCAGCGAGTCGCCGAAGAAGCCGGAGACGAACAGGGAGGTGTCGCCGAGCTGCCGCAGCCGCTCGAAGCGGGCCTGGCGCCGGGCCTGTAGCGCCCGCAGCAGGGTGATCGCCAGCGGCTCGATCTCGATGGTCCCGTCCGGCCGCGCGACGAACAGCGCCTGCGACTCCAGGAAGCGGGCCATGAGGTCGACCAGGTAGAACTCGGTGGCTTCCCGGATCTGGAGCCGCCGGTGGGTGAGCGCCTCGGAAACCAGGTCGCGGAAGTACTCGCGGGCGCTTCTGCCGAAGACGATGTCGCTGCTCACCCCATGAGGGTAGCGAGGGCCGGACCTGGACTCAACCCCACGCAATGCAAGTCTTTTTTGGCGAAACCGGCGCCGGTGAGCAGTCTCATCTGGAGACTGCCAGCCGCAGCCAGAAAACGCTTTCGGGTCGGGTGGATGGAAAAGCGCCTGGCTCGCTTGACAGCCCTCGCCCGCTGATTATCCTCCGGGCGCCTTTGGCAGTCGGCGTCGTCGACTGCCAAGACGGTCCCGGACTTTCCAGGCTGGCGCCCCCGGGGCGCCCAAACGCGAGGAGGCAACGGTCATGAAGATTCGGCCCCTGCACGACCGCATCATCGTGAGGCGGGTGGAGGAGGAGGAGCGCACCAAGGGCGGCATCATCATCCCCGACACGGCCAAGGAGAAGCCGATCGAGGGCAAGGTGGTCGCCGTCGGCAACGGCAAGGTGCTGGAGGACGGCAAGGTCCGGCCGCTGGACGTCAAGGCCGGCGACCGCATCCTGTTCTCCAAGTACGGCGGCACCGAGGTGAAGATCGACGGCGAGGAGCACCTCATCATGCGCGAGGAGGACATCCTCGGCGTGATCGAGAAGTAGCCCCGCCCGGCAACCCCTAGAGGAACGGAGAAGAACCACATGGCTGCCAAGGAAATCATGTTCGACCAGCGCGCCCGCGAGGCCATCCTCCGCGGCGTCAACACCCTCGCCGACGCGGTGAAGGTGACGCTCGGCCCCAAGGGCCGCAACGTGGTCATCGAGAAGAGCTTCGGCTCCCCGACCATCACCAAGGACGGCGTGACGGTCGCCAAGGAGATCGAGCTGGAGAACAAGTTCGAGAACATGGGGGCCCAGATGGTGAAGGAGGTGGCCTCCAAGACCTCCGACGTCGCCGGCGACGGCACCACCACCGCCACCGTGCTGGCCCAGGCCATCTACCGCGAGGGCTCGAAGCTGGTGGCGGCCGGCCACAACCCCATGGACATCAAGCGCGGCATCGACAAGGCCGT
>DASRTO010000340.1:0-12645 GCA_035655915.1 Anaeromyxobacteraceae bacterium | reverse complement strand
CGTCGCCATCGGCGTCTCCTCGGCGCCCGCCCCCGCCCGTCCCGTCCGGGGTTGACGGCCGCTGTCGAATTCTGGTACTAGTTTACCGATTTCGCGGACCCCGTCGAGCCTGGCCCGCGGTGCAGGGACCGAGGGCCGGGGCCCGGGAGGTGACCATGACGCCGCACCGGTGGGTGATGACGGGCGTGGGCGAGCCCCTGGCGCGCGAGCCGATTGCGCTGGAGCCGCCGGCCGCCGGCCAGGTCCTGGTGGAGGTGGCCGGCTGCGGCGTCTGCCACACCGACCTCGGCTACTACTACGACGGCGTCCGCACCAACCACCCGCTGCCGCTCGCCCTGGGCCACGAGATCTCCGGACGCGTGGTCCAGGCGGGAGCCGGCGCCGAGACCTGGCTGGGGAAGGCCGTGCTGGTGCCCGCCGTGATCCCGTGCGGCGAATGCGACTCCTGCCGCCGCGGCAAGGGCACCATCTGCGCCAGCCAGAAGATGCCGGGGAACGACGTCCACGGCGGATTCGCCACGCACGTGGCCGTCCCGGCCCGGGGCCTCTGCGCGGTGGACGAGGCGCGGCTCGCCAAGGCCGGGCTGGCCCTGGCGGACCTCTCGGTGGTCGCGGACGCGGTGACGACGCCCTACCAGGCGGTGGTGCAGGCCGGCGTCGGGTCCGGCGACCTCGCGGTGGTGATCGGCGTCGGCGGCATCGGCTCCTACTGCGTCCAGATCGCGGCTGCCAAGGGCGCCACGGTCGTGGCCGTCGACGTGGACCCCGCGAAGCTCGAGGCGGTCGCCGGCCGCGGGGCCGCCCGCGGCCTGGACGCCAGGAAGCTCGACCCGAAGGCCCTCAAGAAGGAGATCGGCGAGTTCGCCAGGGCGAGCGGCCTTCGAGCGCGCGAGTGGTGCATCTTCGAGTGCTCGGGCACCGCCGCCGGCCAGTCGTCCGCCTGGGGCCTGCTGGTCCACGGGGCGACGCTGGCGGTGGTGGGCTTCACCATGGACAAGGTCGAGGTGCGGCTCTCGAACCTCATGGCCTTCCACGCCCGCGCGCTCGGCAACTGGGGCTGCCCGCCCGAGCTGTACCCGGCCGCGCTCGACCTCGTGCTCGAGGGGCGCGTCGAGGTCGGGCCCTTCGTGGAGCGGCGCCCGCTCGCCGAGATCAACCAGGTCTTCGCCGACGTCCACGCGCGCAAGCTCTCGCGGCGCGCCGTCCTCGTTCCCTAGGAGAGGCTCCCCATGCCGACCCCGACCGATGCCGTCGTCCGCGCCACCGCGCCGGCGAAGCTGAAGGACCACGACCTCGCCCCGCGGGTGGAGGGGGAGGGGGTGCGCTACCAGAAGCGCCCGGCCCGCGACGCCAGGGGGCGCGAGGTGGCCGGCCTGTACAACGCCTGGATCACCCTCGACAACCCGTCCCAGCTCAACTCCTACACCACCGGCATGGTGAAGCAGGTGATCCTGGCCTTCCGCGCCGCCGCCAACGCCCGCGACGTGGTGGCGGTGGTGTTCACCGGCGCCGGCGACCGGGCCTTCTGCACCGGCGGCAACACCAAGGAGTACGCCGAGTACTACGCCGGGAACCCGCAGGAGTACCGGCAGTACATGCGGCTCTTCAACGACATGGTGAGCGCCATCCTCGCCTGCGACAAGCCGGTGGTGTGCCGGGTCAACGGCATGCGCATCGGCGGCGGCCAGGAGATCGGCATGGCCTGCGACTTCTCGGTGGCCCAGGACCTGGCGCGCTTCGGCCAGGCCGGGCCCAAGCACGGGTCGGCCCCCATCGGCGGCTCCACCGACTTCCTGCCGGTGCTGGTGGGCGTGGAGCGCGCCATGGAGACCGGCGTGCTGTGCGAGCCCTGGTCGGCCCACCGCGCCTACCGCGAGGGGATGATCACCGACCTCTGCCCGGCCCTGAAGGTCGAGGGCCGGTTCGTCCCCAACCCGCTGGTGTGGACCGATCGGATGCTCGACGAGCACGGGCGCATCATCCACGGCGAGCCCAAGACCGGCGAGGCGCTGGCCCAGGGCAAGGAGCTGCTCAAGCGGGGGACGGTGGACCTCTCCCTCCTCGACGAGAAGGTCGAGCAGCTGTGCACCAAGCTCCTGCTCACCTTCCCGGAGTGCACCACCAGGACCGTCGAGGAGATCCGCAAGCCCAAGCTCCAGGCCTGGAACGCCAACAAGGAGAATTCCCGCGCCTGGCTGGCGCAGAACATCATGGCGGAGGGCAAGACCGGGTTCCGCGCCTTCAACGAGGGGACCAAGGACGATCGGGAGGCCGACTTCGTGGCCCTGCGCCAGGCGCTGGCGCGGGGCACGCCCTGGACGCCGGAGCTCGTCGAGAGCCTGCTGCCGGCCGCGCGGGGAGCCAGGGAGGGGCGGTGATGGCCGAGAGCCCGGTCAAGGTGTGGCGCGAGCGCGACGGGCACCTGGCGCGAGTGCGGCTCTGCCGCCCCAAGGCCAACATCCTCGACGCGACCATGACCGCGGCGCTGGACGCGGCTTTCGCCGAGGCGGCCGGCGAGGCGCGGCTGCGCGGCCTCCTGCTCGACGCCGAAGGACCCCACTTCAGCTTCGGGGCCAGCGTGGAAGAGCACCTGCCCCCGACCGCGGCGGCGATGCTCCAGGGGCTGCACGGGCTCCTCTTGCGCATGCTGGCGTTCCCGGTCCCCATCCTGGTGGCCGTCCGCGGGCAGTGCCTGGGGGGCGGGCTGGAGCTGGCCACCGCGGGCCACCTCCTCTTTGCGGCCCCCGACGCCCGGCTCGGCCAGCCGGAGGTCCAGGTGGGCGTGTTCCCGCCAGCCGCCTCGTGCCTGCTCCCCGAGCGCATCGGCCGCGCCGCCGCCGAGGACCTGCTCTTCTCCGGCCGCGCCGTCGACGGCCGCGAGGCCCTGCGCCTCGGGCTCGTCAACGCCGTGGCCGACGATCCCGAGGTGGCCGCCCTGGCCTGGTTCGACGCGCACCTGGCCACCAAGTCGGCGGCGGTGCTGCGGCACGGCGTGGCCGCGGCCCGATCGGACCTGGTGGAGCGGGTGCGGGCGAAGCTGCGCGACGCCGAGCGTCGCTACCTGGCCGAGCTCATGGCGACCCGCGACGCCCTGGAGGGCCTGGAAGCCTTCTTGAACAAGCGGCCGCCGCGCTGGGAGGACCGCTGATGCCGCCCGCGGCCGCGACCACCGCGGAGATCGTCGCCCGCTGCCTGGAGCTCTTCGACGACCTGGACTTCGCCGCCGCGCGCGCCTGGAAGCAGGCGGTGCCGGGCCGACGGGTGATCGCCTACATGCCCATCTACGTGCCGCGCGAGATCATCCACGCGGCCGGCATGCTGCCGCTGGGGATCCTCGGAGGCGGGGAGAACCTCGAGGTGATCCACGGCGACGCCTACTACCAGAGCTACATCTGCCGCATCCCGCGATCGACCCTGGAGCTGGGCATCGACGGCAAGCTCGATTTCGTGGACGGGTTCCTCTTCCCCTCCATCTGCGACGTCATCCGCAACCTCTCCGGCATCTGGAAGCTCCTGTTCCCCAAGGTCTACGTGCGCTACTTCGACGTGCCGCAGGACTTCACCGACGGCGTGGGCGGCCGCTACTACCTTCAGGAGCTGCGGGAGCTCAAGGAGGGGCTGGAGCACCTCTCCGGCGCCCCCATCACCGACCAGGCCCTGCGGGCGTCGATCGCGGTCCACAACGAGAACCGTCGCCTGGTGCGCGAGGTCTACGCCCTGCGCGCCCGCTCGCCATGGCTGGCCCCGACCTCCGAGGTGTACCTGCTCATGCGCGCCGGCATGGTGCTCCCCATCGAGGAGCACAGCCGGATGCTCTCCGACTACCTGGCGGCGGCGGTGGCCCAGCCACGGCCCATGCGCGACAACTGCCGCGTGGTGCTGAACGGGGTGTTCTGCGAGCAGCCGCCGCTCAACCTCATCAAGGCCATCGAGATGTCCGGCTGCTACGTCGTCGACGACGACTTCATGCTGGTGACGCGCTGGCTCCTGGGCGACGTCGACGCCGCGGGAGACCCGCTGGAGAGCCTGTGCGCCGCCTTCCTGCACCGATCGATGGAGACCTCGGCCAAGTACCAACCGAACCTGGCCGAGAAGGGGAAGTACATCCTCGAGGCGGTGAGGGACAACGCCGCCGAGGGGGTCATCTTCGCGGCCCCGAGCTTCTGCGACCCGGCCCTGCTGGAGCGCCCCATGCTGGAGCGCCGGCTCGACGAGGTCGACGTCCCCCACATCGGCTTCAAGTACGCCGAGAACTCGGGGCAGATGCAGCCGGTCCGGGAGCAGGCTGGCACCTTCGCCGATTCCATCAAGCTGTGGAGCGCGCCATGAACCCCAGGCCCGAACCCGCCCGCACCGAGCCAGCCGCGGTGGTCAAGGAAGCCTCGATGGTGAAGCAGAAGGAGATGATCGCGCGCAACTACGAGCTGCTCACCGGCGCACCCGAGAGCGGCCGCAAGGTGGCCTCCACCTTCGTCCCCGGGAACCTGAACGAGCTGCTCATGTGCTTCGACCTGCTCAACAACCTCCCCGAGATCAACGCCATCCAGAACGGCATGAAGAAGGTCTCGGGCGACTACATCGCGGAGGCGGAGAGGCGGGGGCACTCGGAGGACGTCTGCACCTACGTCAAGGCGGACCTGGGGATGATGGCCAGGGGCAACCTGGCGCCGAACGGCAAGGCGCTGCCGAAGCCGGACGTGCTGCTGCTCTCCTACACCGGGTGCTTCACCTTCATGAAGTGGTTCGAGCTGGTGCGCGACCAGTACCAGTGCCCGACGGTGATGCTGCACGTGCCCTACCAGGGCGACGGCCGGACCACCGAGAACATGCGGTCGTACATCGTGAAGCAGCTCCGGGAGACGGTCATCCCCACGCTGGAGCGCGTCTCGGGCGTGAAGTTCGACATCGACCGGCTGCGGGGGTACCTGCGGGAGTCGGCGCGGGCCGAGGAGGACTTCGTCTGGGTCCTGGAGAGCGCCAAGCGGACGCCGTCTCCCATCGACGCCTACTTCGGAGGCGTCTACTACATCGGCCCCATTTTCACGGCGTTCCGGGGCACGCCGGACGCGACCGAGTACTACCGGCTGCTGCGCGCGGAGATCCAGGAGCGGATCGACAGGGGGCTCGGCCCGGTGACGCCCGAGGGCGACATGAAGAGCCAGAAGTACCGGCTGGTGGTGGAGGGGCCGCCCAACTGGACCAGCTTCCGCGAGTTCTGGAAGATGTTCTACGACGAGGGGGCGGTGGTGGTGGCCTCGAGCTACACCAAGGTCGGCGGCACCTACGACCTCGGCTTCCGCCACGATCCGGACCACCCCCTGGAGACCTTGGCGGACTACTGCCTCGGTTGCTACACCAACCGCAGCCTTCCCCAGCGCGTCGATCTCCTCGAGAGGTACCTGCGCGAGTACGACGCCGACGGCCTGCTCATCAACTCCATCAAGAGCTGCAACAGCTTCTCGGCCGGGCAGCTCATGATCATGCGCGAGATCGAGAAGCGCACCGGCAAGCCCGGCGCCTTCATCGAGACCGACCTCGTCGACCCGCGCTACTTCTCCGCGGCCAACGTCAAGAACCGCCTGGAGAGCTACTTCCAGATGATCGACCAGAAGCGGCTGGGCGCCGCCGCGGCGGCGGCCGGCGCCGAGCGGCCCGCCGAGCGGAGGGCCTCGTGAAGGTCTTCGTCGGCATCGACCTGGGCTCGACCACCACCAAGTCGGTGGTGGTGGACGACGCGGCCCGCGTCCTGGGCCGGGGCATCACCAACTCCCGCTCCAACTACGACACCGCCTCGGCGGTCTCGAAGCAGGAGGCGCTCATCGACGCCCGCTTCACCCTGTTCCACCGCGCCCTGGCGGACGTCGCGGCGCTCTCCGGCGGCGTCGACGCCTTCCTCGCCGACCTGGAACGGTCCTTCCGCCACGTGCAGTACCTGGGGCAGCTCGAGGATCTGGAATCCACCTGCCTGCGCAACGGCCGCGGCCTGCGCTTCGCCGGCAACGAGAAACAGTTGGCGCGGACGCTCTCGGAGGTGTTCCGGCAGCTGCGGCAGGAGTCGGCCTCGCTGTTCGCGCCGGGCGTCCGGCGCCGCTCGGACTTCTTCCGGGACATCGCCGGCTCGCGGTTCATGGCGCTGGCCGAGCCGGTCTCCCGCGCCGAGGGGCTCTCCTTCGACCTGGTCCTCAACGTCTATGACAAGTCGATCATCGAGGTGGAGAACCGCCCTCCCGTCGGCGAGCCGGCGGACAAGTTCCTGCGGGCGCTCGACGCCACCCTGGCCTCGGCCGGAGCCGCGCTCCCCACCGAGGAGGTGGCCCGCCCGGTGCGCGCCGCGCTGGAGATCCCGCTGGAGGAGACCTACGTGGTGGGGACCGGCTACGGCCGGGTGCGGCTCCCCTTCCCCAAGGAGCACATCCGCTCCGAGATCCTGTGCCACGGCCTGGGCGCCCACATCATGTACCCGGGCACCCGGACGGTCCTCGACATCGGCGGGCAGGACACCAAGGCCATCCAGGTGGACCGGGACGGCATCGTCGAAAACTTCCAGATGAACGACCGCTGCGCCGCCGGAACCGGCCGCTACCTCGGGTACGTGGCCGACGAGATGAAGATGGGGCTCCACGAGCTGGGGCCGATGGCCCTGCAGGCCACCAAGACGCTGCGCATCAACTCCACCTGCACCGTCTTCGCCGGCGCCGAGCTGCGCGACCGGCTGGCGCTGGGCGACAAGCGCGAGGACATCCTGGCGGGGCTGCACCGCGCCATCGTCCTGCGGGCCATGTCGATCATCTCGCGCTCGGGCGGCATCCGCGACCAGTTCACCTTCACCGGAGGCGTCGCCAAGAACCAGGCGGCGGTCCGGGAGCTGCGCCGGCTGGTGAAGGAGAACTACGGGGACGTCACCATCAACATCGACCCCGACTCCATCTACACCGGGGCGCTGGGAGCCGCCGCCTTCGCCCAGCGCGCGGCGGCGGCCTGAGGCGGGAGGAGACCCATGGCCATCACCGCGGGCATCGACGTCGGGACCGGGTGCGTCAAGGCAGTCCTGTTCTCCGAGGGGGAGGGGCCGGCCCGCTGGCTGGCGCGGGCCTGCGAGCGCATCCGGCAGCGCGATCCCTACCGGCTGGCCGCCGACGCCTTCCAGGCGCTCCTCGACGAGGCCGGCCTGACGCGGGAGCAGGTGTCGTACGTGGCCAGCACGGGCGACGGCGAGAACCTGGCCTTCGCCACCGGACACTTCTACTCGATGACCACCCACGCGCGAGGCGCAGTCTTCCTCGACGAGTCCACCCGCGCCGTGCTCGACGTGGGCTCGCTGCACGGGCGGGCCATGCGCATCGACCCCCGCGGCAAGGTGCTCTCCTACCGCATGACCAGCCAGTGCGCCTCCGGCTCGGGCCAGTTCCTGGAGAACATCGCCCGTTACCTGGGAATCGCCCAGGACGAGATCGGGGCGCTGTCGCTGCAGGGTCAGAGCCCGGAGAAGGTCTCCTCCATCTGCGCGGTGCTGGCCGAGACCGACGTCATCAACATGGTCTCGCGCGGGATCTCGGCCCCCAACATCCTCCGCGGGATCCACCTCTCCATGGCCGGCCGCCTGGCCTCCCTGGTCAAGGGCGTCTCGGCGGTGGAGGGGACGGTGCTCCTGACCGGGGGACTGGCCCTCGACGCCGGGCTATTGGGCGCGCTGCGCGAGGCCCTGGGGGAGGGGCGTAGTGGCCTCCGGGTGCGCAACCATCCCGACTCCATCTACGCCGGGGCCATCGGCGCGGCGCTGTGGGGCGCCTTCCGCCACCGCAAGCTCCAGGCGCGGGGGGGGCTCTCTGCGGCCCCGCTCTCGGAACGGGCGGCATGAGCCGAGGGACGGGCGCCCGGCCGTTGGCCCCGGCCGACCTGGAGAGGGTGGTGGCCATCGACGGCGCCGCCGCAGGTCGCTCGCGCCGCGGCTTCTACGCCAAGCGCTTCGCCGCCCTGGCGGAGGACCCGGCCTCGGAGGTGGCGCTGGCCGCCGACCGGGACAACCAGCTGGTGGGCTTCGCCTTCGCTCACCGCCTCGACGGCGAGTTCGGAGGGGCGGCGCCGGTGGGGGTGCTGGACGCCATCGCCGTGGACGCCGCGGCGCGGTCGAGCGGGGTGGCCCGGGCGCTGCTGGAGGGGCTGGAGGCGGCGCTGCGCCAGCGTGGGGTGCGGGAGCTGCGCACCCAGGCAGACTGGACCGAGCACGGGCTGGTGTCCTTCTTCGCCTCGGCCGGGTTCCGCCTCTCGCCCCGGCTGGTCCTGGAACGGGAGGTGGAGCGGCCCCTCGACGACGAGCTGGACTGGACCGAGCTGCCGGTGCGCTCCATGGCCGAAGGCGACCTGCCGGCCATCGTCCGCGTCGATCGCAAGATCACCGGGCGCGACCGGACCGCGTACTACCAGCGCAAGGCGAGCGAGGCGCTCAGGCAGTCCGGGGTGCGGGTGTCCCTGGTGGCCGAGGTGGATCGCCAGTTCGTCGGGTTCCTCATGGCCCGGGTGGACCTGGGGGAGTTCGGCCGCACCGATCCGGTGGCGGTCCTCGACACCATCGGCGTGGACCCCGCGTTCCAGGGGCGCCGCGCGGGGCGGGCCATGCTGGAGCAGCTCCTGCGCAACCTGCGCTCGCTCCGGGTCGAGCGGGTCCTCACCGAGGTGGAGTGGGACGGCTTCGACGTGCAGCGGTTCCTGGCCCGCACCGGGTTCGCGCGCTCGCAGCGGCTTTGCTTCCTCAAGACCCTGGGGTAGGGAGCGGATCATGGGCCAGGCCAGGCCGACGGCAGGGCGGTTCCAGGAGCGGGTGGCGCTGGTGACCGGCGGCGCCCGCGGTATCGGCCGCGGCATCGCCGAACGCCTGGCCGGCGAGGGCGCGGAGGTCCACGTCCTCGACCGGGAGGCGGGACCGCCCGGCGGCGGCATCCGGTTCCACACGGGCGACGTCTGCCGGGCGGCGGAGGTCACCGCCGCGGTGGCGGCACTCCCGCGCCCGCCGCTGCTCCTGGTGAACAACGCGGGCATCACCCGCGACCGGAGCCTCCTCAAGATGAGCGACGAGGAGTGGGACGCGGTGCTGGCCGTCAACCTGAAGGGCGCCTTCAACGTCCTGAGGGCGGTGGCGCCGGGGATGGTGGCAGCCGGGTACGGGCGCGTGGTGAACGTGGCCTCCATCAACGGCCTGCGGGGGAAGTTCGGGCAGGCCAACTACGCCGCCTCCAAGGCCGGCCTCATCGGGCTCACCAAGACGGCCGCTCGCGAGCTGGGCCCCAAGGGGGTGACCGTCAACGCGGTGGCGCCCGGCATGGTGCTCACCGAGATGGCGGCGGCCCTCCCGCCGGAGGTCCGGCAGCGGGCGGCGGGGGAGGCGGTGCTCGGGCGGCTGGCGGAGGTCGAGGACGTGGCCGAGGCGGTGCTCTTCCTGCTCTCCGACGCGGCGCGGGCCATCACCGGGGAGGTGCTCCGCGTCGACGCCGGGCAGTACATCTGACGGCGCCGGTCGGGCGGGGAGCCTTCCCTAGCGGCGGCGCGCGGTGGTATGGCAGTTCGGCTAGAGCAGAGGAGGCGAGGCCCATGGAGCCGGCGACCGTGACGGTTGACCGTTCGCAGTCCCCCGCCAGGCTCGGCTTCGAGCCCGGGTTCAACGCGGCGACGCCCTTCATCGACCGGCACCTGGTCGAAGGCCGGGGCGGCAAGGTGGCCATCCGGAGCGCTGCCGGCGACGTCACCTACGCGGAGCTGGCCGAGCGCGTCAACCGCTGCGGCAACGCCCTCGCGGGCCTGGGCCTCACGCGCGGCGATCGGGTGCTGATGATGGTGAAGGACTGCCCCGAGTTCTTCTACCTCTTCTGGGGCGCCATCAAGGCCGGGATGATCCCGGTGCCGCTCAACACCATGCTCCGCGCCGACGACTACCAGTACATGGTCGAGGACTCCCAGTGCGCGGCGGTGCTGTGGTCGCCGGAGTTCGCCGGCGAGGTGAAGCCGGCGCTGGCGGCGGCGCGCAAGGCACCGGAGGTGGCGCTCCCGGTGGAGGGAGAGGGGGGGAGCCTCCGCCGGCTCATCGCCGAGGCCTCGGACCGGCTGGACCCGGCGCCGGCGGGCGAGACCGCCGCCTGCTTCTGGCTCTATTCCTCGGGCTCGACGGGGCGGCCCAAGGGAGCCGTCCACCGGCACCGGGACCTGGTGGCCACCAGCCAGCTGTACGGAGCGGACGTCCTCGGCGTCCGCCAGGGGGATGTCTGCTTCTCGGCGGCGAAGCTCTTCTTCGCCTACGGCCTGGGCAACGCCATGACCTTCCCGCTCTGGGCCGGGGCGACCGCGGTGCTCCTGGACAGCCGGCCCACCCCGCCCAGCACCTTCGGCATGATCGAGAAGTTCCGGCCGACGCTGTACTTCGGCGTCCCGACCCTCTACGCCGCGCAGCTCCAAGCGCTGGAGAGCGCCCGCCCGGACCTGTCGTCGCTGCGCCTGTGCGTCTCGGCCGGCGAGGCGCTCCCTGCCGACATCTTCCGCCGCTGGAAGGAGCGGACGGGCCTCGCCATCCTGGACGGCATCGGTTCCACCGAGGCGCTCCACATCTTCATCTCCAACCGCGAAGGGGACGTGCGCCCGGGCACCAGCGGGAAGGTCGTGCCGGGCTACCAGGCGCGCATCGTCCTCGAGGGCGGCCGGGAGGCGCCGCAGGGAGAGACGGGCCGGCTGCACATCCGGGGCCCCTCGACGGCCGCCTGCTACTGGAACAACCCGGAGAAGACCGCGGCGACCATGCTCCCGGACGAATGGCTCGACACCGGCGACACCTACCTGCGCGACGCCGACGGCTACTACCAGTACTGCGGGCGGAGCGACGACATGCTCAAGGTGGGCGGGATCTGGTGCTCGCCCATCGAGATCGAGGCCGAGCTCATCTCCCATCCCAAGGTGCTCGAGGCCGCGGTCATCGGCGCGCCCGACGCCGCCGGACTGGTCAAGCCCGAGGCCTACGTGGTGCTGCGCGAGGGCGTCCCGCCGGGCCATGCCCTCTCGGACGAGCTCATGCTCCACTGCAAGAGCCACCTGGCGCCCTACAAGTTCCCGCGGCAGGTGCACTTCGTCTCGGAGCTCCCCAAGACCGCCACCGGCAAGATCCAACGGTTCCGCCTGCGCCAGCTGGCGGAGCCGAAGGGGAAGGCGGGCCGGCGCTGATGTGGCGGTCCGGCGGCGGGGCGGCGGGCGAGGCGCCTTCCCAGGGGGTCGTGGAGGTGGCGCCCGGGGTGCTCCGGGTGACCATGCCGCTGCCGTTCGCGCTCGACCACGTCCACGTGTGGCTGCTCGAGGACGGGGACGGCTGGACGCTCGTCGACACCGGCATCCGGGACCGGGCCACCCGCGCCCGGTGGGAGCGCCTCGAGAGCCAGCTCCTCGGCGGTCGACCGGTGCAGCGCATCCTGTGCACCCACCACCATCCCGACCACCTCGGGCTCGCCGCCTGGCTGGCAGGGCGGTGGGGCGCCGAGATCTGGTGCTCCCAGGGGGAGTGGCTGGTCGCCCGGACCGCCACCCTGGAGAGTCCCGAGACGGCGGCGGCGGAGGCGGCCTACTACCTGCGCGCCGGCGTGCCCCCGGCGCAGGTCCAGCGGCTCGAGCCGCAGACCCACTCCTACCGGCAGCTGGTGGCGCCCGTTCCGGCGGGGCACCGCGTGATCCGCGACGGGGAGAGCATCGCCATCGGGGGCACGGAGTGGCAGGTGGTGGTGGGGCGCGGTCACGCGCCCGAGCACGCCTGTCTCATCGCGCCCGAACGCTCGCTCTTCCTGGCCGGCGACCAGGTCCTTCCGGAGATCAGCCCCAACGTGAGCGTCTGGGCCTTCGACCCGGAGGCCGAGCCGCTCTCCGAGTTCCTGGAGACGCTGGCGGCGCTGCGCCGCCTGCCGGACCACCTGCTGGTGCTCCCGTCCCATGGCCCGCCCTTCCGCGGCCTGCACCGGCGGGTGGACGAGCTCCTGCTCCACCACCGGCAGCGGCTCGACCTGGCGCTGGCCGCCTGCGCCGAGCCGCGTACCGCCTGGGAGGTGATGCAGGTGCTCTTCCCCATGAAGCTCGACCCCCACCAGACCTCGTTCGCGCTGGGCGAGAGCCTGGCCCACCTGCACCATCTGCTGGCCCAGGGCCTCGTGTCGCGGGAGCGGCCCGCCGGCGGCGGGGCCGACAGGTGGCGGCGGAGGTAGAAGCAGCGCCGCCCGGGGACGTTGCCGCTCCCCGCTTCCGGGCGGCTCACACCCCCAGGTGCCGCTGGAGCAGCTCCGGCTGGGCGAGCAGGGAGCGGCTGTCCCCGTCGAACACCACGCGGCCCTTCACCAGGATCACGTTGTGGTCGGCGACGGCCGTGACCGCGGCGTAGTTCTTGTCGACGATCACCGCGGCCATGCCGTGCTGCCGGAGCTCGCGGATGATGCGCCAGATCTCGCGAGCCACCTGGGGGGCGAGCCCCTCGGTGGCCTCGTCGAGGACGAGGAGGTCGGGGTTGGTCATGAGCGCGCGGCCGATGGTGAGCATCTGCTGCTCGCCGCCGGAGAGCTGCCAGCCGGCGTTGCCCAGCCGCGCCTCGAGGAGCGGGAAGGTCGACAGCACGCGGTCGAGGGTCCAGTCGCG
>DASRTO010000339.1:0-5198 GCA_035655915.1 Anaeromyxobacteraceae bacterium | reverse complement strand
GTTCATGGTACAGAGGCTCCCATGACCGCCGACGAGGCCATGGCCGAAGCGCTGGCCCTCGCTCGCGAGGCCGCCGCGAACGGGGAGGTGCCGGTGGGCGCGGTGGCGGTCTTCGAGGGGCGGGTGGTGGGGCGGGGGAGGAACGCCCGCGAGAGCGCTCGCGACCCGACCGCCCACGCCGAGCTGCTCGCCATCCAGGAGGCGGCCCGGACGCTGGGCCGATGGCGGCTCACCGGCGTCACCGTGGTGGTGACCCTGGAGCCCTGCGCCATGTGCGCCGGGGCCATGGTCCTGGCCCGCATCGACCGCCTGGTCTACGGCGCCGCCGACCCCAAGGCCGGGGCGGTGGGGTCGCTCATGGACCTCTCTCGGGACCCACGCCTCAACCACCAGTTCGCGGTGGAGGGCGGGGTGCGGGCCGAGGAATGCGGGGGGGTGCTCAAGGCGTTCTTCGAGGCAAGGCGGTAGCCGCCCCGGCCGCCGGGGGGGCCTCACGGTGCCGGCGCTCTCGCGGCCGGGCGGCTGCTCGCCGGCTTGACGCTTGGCTCCCGCAGGGAAATCGGTTAGATCCGCGCGCGGAGAGCTGGCCGAGCTGGTCGAAGGCGCCTGACTCGAAATCAGGTGTACCGGGAACGGTACCGGGGGTTCGAATCCCTCGCTCTCCGCTCATGGAAATGGGGAGCCGGGGCTCCCCGCCGACAGGAAAGGAAGACGTTGCGAGCGCAGGGGCAGGCGGATGAGCCTGCCCCGGAGCGAGCAGGGGGTTTTGGGGGAGCGCAGGCTCCCCCTCCCGAAGGGAGAGGGGGAGCCGAGCACTCCCCCATATAGATGGAGAGGTGACCGAGCGGCCGAAGGTGCACGACTGGAAATCGTGTGTCCGCCCAAAAGGTGGACCGTGGGTTCAAATCCCACCCTCTCCGCCAACATCGTGGCATCAGCCGGCCCAGAATCCTCGGGCGACGCGAAGGTCTCCGAACCCCGCCAGGCCCGGAAGGGAGCAACGGTAGGAGGTCTTCCGTGCGCCCGGGGATTGTGGGCCGGCTCTTTCCAACCTCCTCCGAAGCTGTTACCTGAACCCGGTCCCCCGAGAGCCCGCCCATGGGATACCTGGTCCTCGCCCGGAAGTACCGCCCGCAGACCTTCGCGGAGATGGCCGGCCAGGAGCACGTGGTCCGCACCCTGGCCAACGCCCTCTCCACCGGGCAGCTGGCCCACGCCTTCCTCTTCACCGGGCCGCGCGGGGTGGGCAAGACCACCGCGGCGCGGCTGCTCGCCAAGGCGGTGAACTGCGAGCAGGGGCCCACCTCTCGGCCCTGCGGGCGGTGCCCGGCCTGCCTGGAGATCGCCGAGGGGCGCAGCGTGGACGTGGTGGAGATCGACGCCGCCTCCAACACCGGGGTGGACAACGTCCGCGACATCGTCGAGTCGGTGAAGTACCGGCCGGCGCGCGACCGCTACAAGGTATTCGTGGTGGATGAGGTCCACATGCTGTCGCAGGGGGCCTTCAACGCGCTCCTGAAGACGCTGGAGGAGCCCCCGCCCCACGTGGTCTTCGTGCTGGCCACCACCGACGTGCACCGGGTCCCGGAGACCATCCTCTCCCGCTGCCAGCGCTTCGACTTCCGGCGCCTCTCGCTCTCTCAGATCGTGGAGCAGCTGCGCAAGGTGGTGCAGGCCGAGGGGATGACGATCTCCGACCAGGCGCTGGCGCTGGTGGCCCGCGCCGCCGAGGGCGGCATGCGCGACGCCCTCTCCCTCCTCGACCGGGTGCGGGCGGCGGTGGGCGAGGCTCCCGACGACGCGGCGGTGGCGGAGGCGGTGGGGGCGGTGGACGCCGCCGCGGTGGGGCGCCTGGCCTGGGCGCTGCTCCGGCGCGACGGGGCGGCGCTCTTGGCCGAGGTGGCGGCGCTCCACGAGCGGGGGCAGGAGATGCGGCGGGTGGCCGAGGAGGTGGTGCGCCGCCTGCGCGACGTCACCGTGGCCCGGCTGGCGCCGCAGGTGGCGCTGGACCTCCCCGAGGCCGAGCGCGCCGAGGTGGAGGCCCAGGCCGCCGCCGCCGATCCGGCCCAGCTGGCGCGGCTCTTCGACGTGGCGCAGCGGGCGGTGGTGGAGGTGAAGCTCTCCGACCAGCCGCGCTACGCGCTGGAGGTCGCCCTTCTCAAGGGGGCGCTGCTCGCGCCCGGCGCCGACGTGGCCGAGCTCATCGCGCGGGCGGAGGCGCTCGCGGCCGGGGAGCCCGCTCCCTCCGCGAGGGGCAGCGCGCGGTCCACCGACTCGGCCAGGGCCGAGGGCGTTCACCCGCCGGCTGCGCCCCGGCCACCTCCGGCCCGGGCCGCCCCGGCCCCGAGCCGGACCGCGTCCTCGACCCCGACCGCCGCCCCGCCCCCGGCCCCGACCGCGCCCCCGGCGACCGCCGCCCCGGCCGAGCCGGTGCCACCCTCCCGCGACGACCCCGCCCTGCCGCTCCCCGACCGCTGGCGCGCGGCGGTGGCCGAGGTCGAGCGCGTGAGCCCGGCGGTGGTGCCGCACCTCAAGCAGGGCGCCCTGCTGCGCATCGCCGAGGAGGAGGTGGTGCTGCAGTTCGCGGAGGGCACCAGCTTCGCCGCCTCGGTCGAGCGCAAGCGCGCCGACATCGAGGCGGCGCTGGGGCGCTTCTTCGGGCGCCCCACCCGGCTCTCGGTCAAGGTGGGGCCGGCTGCCGCGGTGGCCGCCGAGGCCGCTCCGGCCTCGCTGGCGGCGGTGGAGCAGGCCGAGCGGGAAGCCCGCAGCTCGCGGCTGGCCGAGGCGGCGCGCGGCCACCCCAACGTCCAGGAGGCGGCCCGGGTGCTGGGGGCGGACGTGGCCAAGGTCGAGGAGCTGTAGGCCGTGGCGGTGGCCGACCCCATTGCCCGCCTGGTGAAGGAGCTGGCCCGGCTGCCCGGCATCGGCGAGAAGACCGCCCAGCGCCTGGCCTTCCACGTGCTGGAGGCGGGCCCAGCCTACGCCGAGGCGCTGGCCTCGGCCATCACCGGGGTGGTCCGGGACGTGCGCACCTGCTCCTCGTGCCAGACGCTCACCGACCAGGACCCCTGCGCCATCTGCCGCGACCCCCGGCGCGACGCCAGGCTCCTCTGCGTGGTGGAGGCGGTGCCGGACCTCCTGGCCATCGAGCGCACCCACGAGTTCCGCGGCCGCTACCACGTGCTGCACGGCGCGCTCTCCCCCCTCGACGGGGTGGGCCCCGGGGACCTCACGGTGCGCGAGCTGCTGCTCCGGCTGGAGCGCGAGCCGGCCGAGGAGGTCATCGTCGCCACCAACCCCGACGTGGAGGGGGAGGCCACCGCGCTGTATCTGGTGAAGCTCCTCAAGCCACTGGGGGTGAAGGTGAGCCGCATCGCCCAGGGCGTCCCCATGGGCGGAGATCTGGAATTCGCCGATCAGGTGACGCTGGCCCGGGCCCTGGCCGGACGGCGCGAGCTGTGAGCCTCACCGGCCGTCCGGGCGGGCCCGGCGGCCGCTATCGCCCCGCCGGTCCCGTCCAGACCACCTGCGCCTACCCGCCGCGGCGAGGCGGCGCGCCGACGCCACGTACCGCGAGTCGCGGGATTGATCAGGGCCCGGTTCCCTGGTATTCGGGCCGGTGGAGCAGACCATCCTCGGAGAGCCCATAAGCCCATGAATTCCGGCCTGGTGATGTACGAGGAGGAGTACCGGATCATCTCCGGGATCTGCGACCGCCTCACCCGCGACGCCAACGCCAAGGTGGTCTTCCTCGTCGACAAGAACGGCCAGCTCATCGCGGCCAGCGGCCAGGCGCAGAACCTCGACACCACCTCGCTGGCCTCCCTCACCGCCGGCAACGTGGCCGCCATGGGCGGGCTGGCCAAGCTCATCGGCGAGAAGGAGTTCCCCAACCAGTTCCACGAGGGGGAGCGCGAGTCGCTCCACATGAGCATCGTGGGCGGCCGGGTGGTGCTGGTGGTCATCTTCGACGCCAAGAGCTCGCTGGGGCTGGTGCGGCTCCGGGTGAAGAAGGCCGGCGAGGAGCTGGGCCGCGTCTTCGACCAGCTGGCCAAGAAGCAGGCGACGCCAGGGGCGCAGAGCCCCTTCGCCGAGATCACCGACGACGACATCGACAACCTGTTCAGCCAGTAGCCGCCGGCGCCGCCTCCCATGAGCTTCATCAACTACAGCTCGCGCGAGATCAACTGCAAGATCGTCTACTACGGGCCCGGCCTGTGCGGGAAGACCACCAATCTCCAGTACGTCTACGCCAAGACCAACCCCGAGGCGAAGGGCAAGATGATCTCCCTCGCCACCGAGACCGAGCGGACCCTGTTCTTCGACTTCCTGCCGCTGTCGCTGGGCGAGATCCGCGGCTTCAAGACCCGTTTCCACCTCTACACCGTGCCTGGCCAGGTCTTCTACGACGCCAGCCGCAAGCTCATCCTGAAGGGCGTGGACGGGGTGGTCTTCGTGGCCGACTCGCAGATCGAGCGCATGGAGGCCAACCTCGAGTCGGTGGAGAACCTGCGCACCAACCTGGCGGAGCAGGGCTACAGCCTGGACCGGGTCCCCTACGTGGTGCAGTACAACAAGCGCGACCTGCCCAACATCGCCACCGTCGACGAGCTGCGCCGCCTCATCAACCCCCGCAGCGTACCGGAGTTCCAGGCAGTGGCCCCCACCGGCGTCGGGGTGTTCGACACCCTCAAGTCGGTGGCCAAGCTGGTGCTCACCGAGCTGAAGAAAGGCGGGGGGTAGGGGACCCCAGGCGCCCCGCCGTCTGGTATAAAGGTGGCCGTGGGACGCTCCGTCATCGCCCTGACGCTGCTCGCGGCGGCGCTGCTACCGGGGGCGGCGCTGGCCCAGAGGTCGGTGGAGGCGCCGACGATGGAGCTGCCCGGCAAGACGGAGCCCCCGGCCAAGCCGGCCGCCCCGGCGGCCCGGCCGGCGCCGGCCGGCCAGACCGCCGACGAGCAGGCCGACCTCAAGGCGAAGACCCTGGAGGAGCGCGTCACCGACCTCAAGGAGAAGATCTTCCGCACCAAGGCGCGCCTCATGAACCTGCAGGAGATGGTGATCGGCGGCGACATCACCGCCGGCGCCAAGGCGGTGCTCCTCCATCGCAACGAGATGGGCTCGTCCTTCCTGCTCGAGTCGGCGGCCTACGCCCTCGACGGCGCCCCCATCTACACCAAGGTGGACCAGGAGGGAGA
>DASRTO010000338.1:0-2952 GCA_035655915.1 Anaeromyxobacteraceae bacterium | reverse complement strand
CCGAACTGGATCCACCTGTGCGACGACGGCACCGTCAAGTGCGTGGACTCGTGGGAATGGCGCCCCGGCCTCGAGGGCGCGGACTTCCCCGTCAGCTTCCGCATGGGCTACCACGTGGACGAGGTCATCCCCGTGAACTGGGAGCACACCTGGCGCGAGGGACCGCTGGAGGGCACGGTGGCCGCGCCGCTGGTGGTGGGCGCCCGCTACCAGAAGACGTCGGGCATCCAGAACATCCGGGTGCAGACCGGCTCGTTCGTGCTCCGGAAGGCTCCGGACGACACTTGCACCTCGATCGAGCTGGTCGGCTGGCTCAGCGCGGACACGCAGGGCCAGACGCCGGAGGAGGCGGTCACCGGGACGGTGCGGGACGCTTACGGCCTCCTGTGGACCGGCGTGCACCCGCCGTAGCATGGCGGTGGGACGCCTCGCCTCGATCAACGTCTCGGCCGGGGGCGTGCCCAAGGCCCCGGTCGCCGAGGCCGCCGTCACCGAGGCCGGGGTGGGCGCGGACCGGCAGCGCGACCTCGTCCACCACGGAGGGGCGGATCGGGCCGTGTCGCTCTACTCGCTGGAGTTGATCCACGCCCTGAGGCGGGAGGGGCACCCCATCGACGCCGGAACCACCGGCGAGAACCTGACCGTGTCCGGGCTCGACTGGGCCGCGGTGGTCCCTGGCGCCGAGATCCGCGCCGGCCCGGTGCGTCTCCAGGTCACCTGCTACGCCGCGCCGTGCTCGAGCATCGAGGGGTCCTTCGCAGGCCGCCACTTCATGCGCATCTCGCAACGGTACCACCCCGGCTGGAGCCGGGTCTGCGCCCGGGTGCTGGCCGGCGGGTACCTGCGCGTGGGCGATCCGGTCGAGGTGGTGGCGCCCCCGGGGCCAGAGGCGGGGGACGAGCCCTGATCGTAGGTCATATCTCGCCGGCGCTCTTCGCTGATCCGGTTCCCGTCTCCGTCCGTTCGTCGACACCGGGCAGGTGGCGGACCCGCTCGCGGTGCCGGACGGCGCAACGAAGGGGGCGGCAGGCGGACCGGCGCCGGGCGCGTTCCGCCTCACCAGCCGGCGTGGACCTCGCGCGCCAGCGGAGGTGAACGGGCACTATCGCTATGTGCTCCCGCCCGTAGACCTCCGCGGCGTGGAGCAGGTTGTGGAGCCGGCAGGCCAGCAGGAGCCGGCCGAGCCTCGCCGTCCCGCCCCGTCCGACCGGGTCGAGGTGGTCCACCTCCACCTGCCAGCGGCTGTTGCCCTCGTGGCCCGCCGGCGGCGGCGCCACCGGATGCACGCGTGCGGGCGCGGTCAGGAGTCCGGACCGGGCTCGGGCTTCGCCGGCGGGGGGTGCCACCTCGCCTTCGGCACCACCACCGGCTGGTCGGGCTGCGAGTAGAAGTGCGGGGACATGATCTGGACGCCGGCCTCGTTGAAGGCGTCCTGGATGTTGGAGTGCAGGTGCGAGAGCACCTGCGGCCGGTCGATGGGCTTCTCGATCCGGACCACCAGCTCGTATTGGACGTAGAAATCGGAGAGGCTGCGCTGGAGCACGAACGGGGCGGGGTCCTTCCGCAATCCCTCGGTCCGGCTCGCCGCCTGCAGCAGGAGGGCGTGGACCTGGCGCCAGGGAGCGTCGTAGCCGATGGTCACGCTGGTGGAGAGGAGGGGCCCCTTGCCGGCGCTCAGCCGCGTGAAGTTCCACACCGGAGTCGACACCACCACGTTGTTGGGGACCGTCACCTCCTCGCCGCGCATGGTCACCACCTTGGTGGAGAGGAGCCCCACCTCGCTCACCACCCCCTCCACGTCCCCGAACCGGACGTAGTCGTCCCTCGCCAGCGACCGTGAGTAGACCACCACCAGGCCGCTCATGGCCTGGGCCACGACGCCGGTGGCGCCGAGCGAGATCATGAGCCCCAGCACCAGCGACAGCCCCTTGAACGCCTCGGAGCCCGATCCGGGCAGGTAGGGGTAGGCCGCGGCGATGGCCACCAGCCACACCAGCGTGGTGGCGATGCGGCGCGTGGCCCCGACGGTCTCGGGGTGCAGCCCCGGCACCGTCACCCAGCCGCTCTTCACGCGCTCGGCGAGGCCCCGGATGAAGCCCGCCACCAGGCGCGCCAGCAGGAAGATGACGGCGGCGGTGGCGAGGCCGGGCACGGCGCGCAGGACGCCCAGCCCGATGTTCTGCAGCAGGGCCAGCATCCACCCGGTGACCTGGTGCGCCCAGGGGCGGGTGAGCGGGAAGCGCCCCAGCACGTACCCCAGCCAGACGTCGAGCAGGGCGGCCAGGAACGCCAGGAAGGCGACCACCAGGAAGCCCCGCACCACCGCCAGGACCAGCGGCACCACGTCGATGCCGCGGCGCTTGAGCGTCTCGGTCCGCCTCTCGGCGACTCGCTGCAGCCAGGCCGCGGCGATGCGGCGCCCGCGAGCCAGCAGCCAGATGGCGAGGACCAGGATGGCGGTGGCGGCTGCCGCGAGCCCGAGCGACTTGAGCAGCAGGGGCAGGCTCCGCTGGTCGCGCCAGGCCTGGAGCGCCTCGGCGAGGCGGCGGGCTGCCCGCGCCGCCACCTCCGGGCGCTTCTCGTCGGCCTCGACGTCCGCGTCGCCCACGGCGAAGATCAGCCGGTCCCCCACCATGATGGCCGAACCGTGGTCGCGCCCCAGGACCATCTCGCGCGTGGTGACCGGGGCGCCGTATTCCTCCGGCGGGAGGGCCGCCAGGCGCTCCCGCGCGCTGGCCACCCGCTCGGCGGGGTCGGCGGCGGCGTAGCGCGCACGGAGGGTGGCGATGGTCCGGTTGGCGAAGGTCAGCTCGGCGGGCGCCGGGGCGGCCCCCCCTCCCGCCGCCGGCTCCGCCCCGCCCTCGGCCGGCTCGGCGGCGAGCGCGCCCGGCGCGCTCGCGAGCGCCACCGCCGCGAAGAGGCCCCAACGCCACGGGCGGCCGGCCGGGGCCC
>DASRTO010000337.1:0-1550 GCA_035655915.1 Anaeromyxobacteraceae bacterium | reverse complement strand
GAGCGCGAGCCCTATCTGCGCGCTTCCCAGGTGCGTCCAGGCCGAGATCTCGGCGCCGAACGCGGCGCTGGTCACGCCCGACCCCAGCACCGCACCCACCTTCGGGGCCAGGCTCACGATCGCCGCGGGCGCGACGAGCTGCACCCTGCGCGTCGCGGTGGACGTCCCCGCGCCGATGCGCACCTCGTCCTCGATGTCGCGCGAGAGGCGCGGCGGCCGGTATTCGAGCACCCAGAGGCCCGGTCCCACCTTCGCGGCTCGACCGAGCTCGCCGTGGTCGGCCGCACCGGTGGGCATCTCGTCCGCCGGGTTGCCGAAGGCGTCTGCCACCCTGACGTGCATCTGGCAAACCGTCGAACCGTCGGCGCGAATCGAGTCCGGCGTGTACAGATCGATGGACGCAGGCGGGCCTGGGGCGAGATTCAACGTTGCCTTGGCGGAGGCGCTGCCAGCCCGCGCGATGACGACGATCGTGCGGTCTGTTCCAAGCGCTGCAGGCACGGCGAGCTGCGTGCGGTAGAGTCCTGGCGCCTGGCGCGAGGTCTCCCCCACCTCCCCGAGTTCGGAGTCGATGTTCACGTCGGCGTCGGTCGCGTTTCCCTCCGCGTCGCGCACTCGTACCGTGACGCCGACCGGCTTGCCCGCCATCGCCGGCTGGCCGTCGAACTCGACCTGCAGCTCCGCCACCGGGCCCACGCGCCTCAGCGTCGCAGAGGCAGGCGCCTCCCCGGCGAACTCCGCCGTCACGCTGGCCGTGTGACCCACGCGAAGCCGGACCCGCCATTTGCAGAGCCAGACGCCCGGGCCGACCCGTCCGAGCCCCGAGAGCTCGCCAGCCGTGGCGGTGAACGAGGGCGCGCCACCCGACCGGGGGGAACCTTTGTCGTCCAGGGCGAAGGCGTAGGCGACCACCTCCTCTTCCCTGTCGGTGCTCAGCGTCGGCGGGAGCACGACCACCGCCATCGGCGCCTTCGGGTGGCCCTGCCCGGTACCGAAGCGCACGGCTGCGAAGCCGCAGGCGCCACGGTCGAGCACCGCGGCCACGACGGCGAGCCGCTGGTTCCCCTGGGTCGGGGGGACGTAGTCCGCGACAAAGGCCGAGGAACCGTCGGGGCGCACGTTCCTGAGCTCCCCTGCGCTGGCGACGAGCTGGGGCTTCGCGCCGTTCGTCACGACGCGCACGCGAGCAGTCTGCTGCCCGGAAGAGAGCTCCGGCGGGTCGACGCTCAGCGCCAGGTTGCACGCCGCCCGCGGCCAGGAAACCGGCACCAGCAGCACCAGCAACGACGTCGCTCCCGCCACCGGCGAGCACCTCATCGCGGTGCTCCCCGAGCGCCGCGAGTGACAGGGCGCTCGCTCACTAGCTTGCTCACCACGAGCCGCCTCTCTGACCGGAGCTGGCCAGCGCTGTCCTTCGCCGAGGGCCCTCGGCAGATTCCAGTGTGAGGGTAGGTAGAACAAAGTGTGTTGCGTCCGATCAATCCCGTTCTCCGGGTACGCCTCCACGAGACGGCTCGATTGGGGCCAAGGTGGAGCGCAAGGCCACTCGC